>CAYSOH010000071.1:0-5281 GCA_964432625.1 uncultured archaeon | reverse complement strand
AAAAACTTCGGTTGATCCTGCCGAAGGCTACTGCTATTGGAGTTCGATTAAGCCATGCGAGTCTAAGGGACTTCGGTCCCTGGCATAATGCTCAGTAACAAGTGGATAATCTGCCCTCAGGTGAGGAATAAACCCGGGAAACTGGGGCTAATACCTCATAGACACAAGAAGCTGGAATGCTCCTGTGTTCAAAGCTCCGGCGCCTGAGGATGAGTCTGCTTCCTATCAGGTTGTAGTCAGGGTCATGACCTGACTAGCCAGCGACGGGTACGGGGTGTGAGAGCACTTGCCCGGAGATGGTTTCTGAGACACGAAACCAGGCCCTACGGGGCGCAGCAGGCGCGAAAACTTCGCAATGCGGGAAACCGTGACGAGGGAACTCCAAGTGTCTATGCATTGCATAGACTGTTTTTTAGCCTAAATAGCTATTAGAGTAAGGGGTGGGTAAGACCGGTGCCAGCCGCCGCGGTAACACCGGCACCCCGAGTGGTAGCCACTATTATTGGGCCTAAAGCGTTCGTAGCCGGTTTGGTAAATTCTTGGGTAAATCGTACCGCTTAACGGTGCGGATTCCGGGGACACTACCAGACTTGAGACCGGGGGAGATCAGAGGTACTTGCGGGGGAGCGGTGAAATGTTGTAATCCCGCAGGGACCACCAGTGGCGAAGGCGTCTGATCAGAACGGCTCTGACGGTGAGGAACGAAACCCTGGGGCGCAAACGGGATTAGATACCCCGGTAGTCCAGGGCGTAAACGCTGCTGACTTGGTGTTGGAGATCCTACGAGGGTGTCCAGTGCTGGCGCGAAGGTATTAAGTCAGCCGCCTGGGGAGTACGGTCGCAAGACTGAAACTTAAAGGAATTGGCGGGGGAGCACTGCAACGTGTGGAGCGTGCGGTTTAATTGGATTCAACGCCGGAAAACTCACCGGGGGCGACGGTTACATGAAGGCCAAGCTGATGACTTTGCCTGATTTTCCGAGAGGTGGTGCATGGCCGCCGTCAGTTCGTACCGTAAGGCGTTCTGTTAAGTCAGATAACGAACGAGACCTCCGTCACCATTTGCTATCCTTTTCTTCGGAGAGGGTGCACTATGGTGATACCGCCGCTGTTAAAGCGGAGGAAGGAGGGGGCAACGGTAGGTCAGTATGCCCCGAATCTCCCGGGCTACACGCGCGCTACAAAGGGCAGGACAATGGGCTTCGACACCGAAAGGTGAAGGCAATCCCTAAACCTGCTCGTAATTCGGATTGAGGGCTGCAATTCGCCCTCATGAAGCTGGAATACGTAGTAATCGCGGGTCAACATCCCGCGGTGAATATGCCCCTGCTCCTTGCACACACCGCCCGTCAAACCACCTTAGTTGGGTCTGGACGAGGGTTTGTCTTCTGACACGCTCGAATCTGGGTTCAGCGAGGAGGGTTAAGTCGTAACAAGGTATCCGTAGGGGAACCTGCGGATGGATCACCTCCTAAGATTGAGGGTTGGCTGCCTAGCGCTAAATTGAATTTCGAATGTCATACTCCAACAAGTTAATTTATTCTACCATTAGATGACATATTATGCTAGTATTTTTAGAAGGCTGGTATTATGTCATGGAATTATATTTCTGGCTTATACTAGGTGCAATTTTACTAGTATCTTTAACTATTTTACTTGCTAGTCCTAAAAGAACTGAATACGAATCTGAAATCTTTGATTTACAAGAAGGAAAAGGAATAGAAAAATCATCAGATGGAATAGATACAAATGAAGAAAAAATAGAGGATATTAAAGAGGAAAAAGATGAGGAATTAGAATCAGAAATAGAATATACTCCTGAACAAGTAAAAAAACAATGGGCAATTGCATTTTCATTTGGCGGACTGATATTTGTGATGTTTGGGGGGATAGTGCTATGGATAAGTGACGGGGATTTTTCCAAATTTCTTGGATCTTCTATGATATATATTGGGATCTTATCAGTGCTCAAAGGAATAAGTTTTCAGGTTTCAGAGGAAAGAATAGTTATCAGAAGCTTATTACCTCTCCTTATATTCATCATTAATTTTTTCCTTCTATCAACGCTTCTAGGGGTGATTGGCCAAAGTTCTTGGATAGTTCGTAGTAATAGTAGAAAGGCTGGAGATTTATTCTTAGTTTACGGTTTACCATATCTTTTATGGAAGATAGTGCCATCATTCAATGATGATAAGGAAGATGTAAACATTAAGGAAGTGGTACGTTCAAATTCTTGGAGAAACACTTTACATAATTTGCTGCCACTTAATCTGAAATTTATATTTTTCACATACTCTTTATTTTGGATTACTAATTACTCATTTTTGGAACATTTTGGACTTATCCTTCATTATCCAATTTTAAGACAGTATGCAAAGATAGGACTAGACTTAGGATTAGACTTCCTGATTGTAAGTTTAGCAATAAGAATTTTAGCTATTTTTAAAAGACCTAAAACAACACACAGAAGATCAGAACGCGCAGAGTTTGAAAATTTTAGAAAAAGGAAGAATAAAGAAATTTTGATGGCTGAAGGAAAAGC
Source organism: uncultured archaeon (assembly GCA_964432625.1). Classification (GTDB taxonomy): domain Archaea; phylum Thermoplasmatota; class Poseidoniia; order MGIII; family CG-Epi1; genus CG-Epi1. The sequence goes on along the minus strand of CAYSOH010000071.1, from coordinate 2,740 downwards.
TATACGTGATTTTTCAGAGGAAAATGAGGATGAGTATTTTGAAGAGGAATTTAATAACTTAGATGAGGTAAAAGAATGAATTCGGCAAGGAAGACAAAAAATTCCCTACTTCCTTTATCTTTTGAAGGACAAATGGGATGGAATATTTATTCAATACCTATGGCTATTACCATAATTATTCTTTCAAATGGTTTTTTCATGGGTTATCATGGCCTAAATGGTGACTTTGGATTAGATTATTGCATAGATGCAGATAGTGATACTCCATTTTTGGGGTTTTCTTTCAACAACACGGGTACATTTGAAATAACAAAGGGAGGTTTTTTTGCATGTGAAATAGGGCATCTTGATGGCCAACTTATGTTGAGATGGGGATTATATCTTCTAAATCCTAATCAAGAGGTACCAGAAGGAAAGTTTCCATCAATAACAATATTGGTTCTAAATCATGAGAATTATAGACATTTTGTGAACGGAAATACATACGGCTTTAGCAACACAGGTTTGTTGCAATTAAGTAGTGAAATAGAATCTCCCTTCGATTATAGTGAAGTCTGTTGCAAAGCCCAAAGTTCTACACATTATGACTGGAAACATGTCGAACTACACTCAGATAGCTATTTTTTCGTAATATCTATGCAATATAATGCCTCGGATTATTCTGTATTACCTTTTGGAAAATACACTCATAATCCAGACGAAAGTCATGCATATGAAATAGGCTATAACATTGATATTGACTATAAGGATTAGAAAAAATGAAATTTGTAGCAGATAATACCCGTTTTTGACCACATATCATAAAAAGGTCTACTTTTACGCAAAATAATGAGTTCTGAATCCTTACAGAAATATGAATTCAAGCAATCTCTTGAACGAATCAAGAACCATAGAGGACATGCTACAGAACTTGTCAGTCTTTATATCCCTCCAGATCGGAAGATATATGACGTTCAGTCATACTTGCGTAATGAAGCTTCTCAATCAGCAAATATCAAATCCAAATCAACTAGAAAGAATGTCAGTGCAGCAATCGAGTCTATAATGTCTCGACTTAAAATGTACAAAAATCCTCCAGAAAATGGGATTGTTTTCTTTGTAGGACATGTTGCTAAAGGAGGCAATCAGACCACTATGGTCCAAGAAGTGGTAGTGCCACCAGAACCAGTACCCTCATTCCTCTATAGATGCGACTCGGGTTTCTTTCTGGAACCTTTAGAAGGTCTTGGTGAAACTAAAACACAATTTGGATTAATAGTTATAGATAGATCTGAGGCTACTTTAGGAATGTTGAAAGGAGCTACTATTTCTACAATAAAACATATGTTTTCACAGGTTCCATCAAAACATGGAAAAGGTGGGCAATCTAAAAGAAGATTTGAGCGTTTGATCGAGGAGGCTGCTCATGAATGGTACAAAAGAATAGGAGATTCAGCAACAGACTGTTTCCTTGGTAACAATATTGAAGGTATATTGATTGGAGGACCTGGAGCAACAAAAGATTATTTTCTTAGTAAAGAATATTTGAATCATGAATTAAGAAAAATAGTTATTGATACTTTTGACACAGGTTACACTGATGAAACGGGTCTTCGAGAATTAGTTACTAGAGGTTCTACGAGGCTCTCAGAGATGCAACTTATCAAAGAAAAGAAATTAATGGATGAATTCATGAAAGAGGTTTTGTCTCCAAAAGGGAAATTAGCAACATATGGTCTAAAACAAGTTGAAATGGCTTTGAATATGGGTGCAATAAATCATTTATTAATATCTGAAGGATTCGAAAAAATGGAAAATATAGAAGAGGGGACAGTAAAAAGACTGGGTGAAATGGCAGAAAATAGCAACAGTGATGTGACCATAATTTCAACGGAGAGTGAAGAGGGAGTTTCTTTACAGAAAGCTTTTGGAGGGCTAGCCGCAATACTTAGGTATCCTATAAACTAGAACTATGTTTTACACTCGAAAATGTGGTGAAATCGAGGAATCAGACTTCGGCTCGGAGCAAAAGCTATGTGGATGGTTACAAGACACGCGTAATTTAGGAGGTATTGCTTTCCTTCAACTAAGAGATATTACTGGTGTAATACAATTAACATTATTGAAAAAGAAATTAGATGCAGATGATTACAAAAAATGGACTAATATCAATAGAGAATCTATAGTATTAGTTAGAGGTATTGTCAAAGAAAACAAAGAAGCACCAGGTGGTGTTGAAATGTTACCAGATAATATAGAAATATTGAATGAGGCCGAAACCCCACTTCCATTAGGAGTTATTGACAAGATTGACAGTGAAATTGAAACTAGATTAAATGCTCGATATCTTGATCTTAGAAAGAGTGAAATAGCAGCCAATTTCCAAATTCGCGCAGCTATCTCAGGTGCAGTACATAAACATTTAAGAAGAGAAAAATTCCTTGAAGTCCAAACTCCTAAAATTATTGCTTCAGCAACCGAAGGTGGAACTTCCTTATTTGAGATGAAATATTTTGACAAAACAGCATATCTTGCTCAATCCCCTCAATTATACAAACAGATGCTGATGGGAGGTGGATTAGAGAGAGTATACGAAATAGGACCTGCATTTAGAGCTGAAGAACATAATACGCCTCGACACTTGAATGAATTTATCTCAATAGATATAGAAATGTCATTTGCCGATGATGATGTAGTTATGGGAGTAATGGAGAGATTAGTGGATAGTGCAGCAAGAGCTGTTGCAAAAGAGACAGAAGCC
>CAYSOH010000070.1:2318-5307 GCA_964432625.1 uncultured archaeon | reverse complement strand
AAAATATGCTAAAAGTCTCCTAAAGTCAACTGTCTCGAAGGATTTCTAGCATGAACATACTTTTCCAGTGCCTTTTCAACTCTGGATTTATTAAAAGAATAGTTGTTACAAAGAAAAGAAATAACCGAAGAACCATCTGGACTTTGCCACTCTGGATCAAAATCTTCAACGGGATGGTCCAAGAATAATGAACGTATCTCATCCAGATTATCTATTTTCTCCCCTATTTTCTCAAGAGCTTTCTCAGCATTACTGCATTCTTGCAGAAGCTTAAGTCCTTTTTTCGGACCTATTCCATCTATTCCATTGTTAAAATCCGTGCCCATTAAAATTGCAACATCAACAAGTTGTTCTCTATTTAGTCCTAAAACTTCAAATGATTTTTCAACTTCAATTATTTCTGGAGAGACCTCGACCCATTTTTGCTGTTTCGGCAATTTACGCCTTCCTGACAATGTCAAATTACGGACTAACTTAGAAGCACCAAATAGTACTGTGTCAAAATCCTGTGAAGCCCCATAATCAACCTTGCCTGTGCTTAGTAAATGTGCTACTTGCGCCTCACCTTCACTAGGTGCTTGAATCCACGGAATTCCAAGAAGATCAAGGAGTTTCTTTGATTCTTCTATCATCTTAGAATCAAGTTTGGTTGTTTGTTGAGCTTTTGTTCTAGCGGTTTCCATATCACCTGCTTCTAAGGCAGCCTCCCATTCAATTTGCGCTTTGATCTTTCTCTGTCTTCTCTCCTCAAGAACATCTCTCTTCAATAATGGAGGTTTGCCATCAAAAACAATACAGAGTCTGACTCCATTTTCAACTAGATTTGAGAAGCGGAACAATATTCCACTCAAATGACTAGTTACTCTACCTTCTGAATCTGATAGTAGATTTCCATCAGTCTGCCTTATGCTTGTGAGGAACTGATACAATACATTGTAACCATCTATAGCCACCCTCTGTCCACTTAATTCTTCTAATGATATTTTACGTGTTTCCAGTAAAGGTCCTAACTGTATCCCCATCTATCCTTTCACTACACCCATCGGCTTCAATCTAACAACTTTGTTAGCGATTCCTGAAGCATGGCAAACATCAACTACATCTGAAACATTTTTGTATGCTCCAGGGGCCTCTTCTGATGCAACGCGTGGTGATCTTGCTCTAACATATATTCTATCCTTTTGCCAAAGTTTCTTGATCAAATTTTTAGACTCGAATTTCTTCAATGCCGCTTTACGTCCAAGTGCTCTGCCAGCCCCATGACATGTAGAACCAAATGTCTGAGCCATAGCACCTGAGGTTCCAGATAAGACATAACTTGAGGTTCCCATGTCTCCAGGAACTATGACTGGCTGCCCAAAATTACGATATTTTGCAGGAATATCTGGTGAATCTGGGCCAAAAGCCCTTGTAGCTCCTTTACGATGAACACACAAATCCTCACCTGAATGCTTTTCTATTTTAGCAATATTGTGAGATACATCATAAACAGTATCCATTCCAAGACTCTTACCATCTCCGCCAAAAATATTTGAGAATGCCTGACGGGTAGCATATGATATCAGTGATCTATTGGTCCATGCAAAATTAGCAGCTGATGACATTGCTCCCAAATATTCTTGGGCTTCCTTTGTATCAAGAGGAGCTGCTGCTAATTGTTTGTCAGGCAATTCAATTCCTTCTCTTTTGCTAGCACTCAGTACACAATCGAGATGATCTTGACAAACCTGATGTCCGCAACCTCTAGAACCTGTATGCATCATAACAACAGCTTGCCCTTCAAAAAGGCCAAATGCCTTGGCAGCTTCTTCATCAAAAACTTCATCCACTTTCTGTACTTCCAGAAAATGATTTCCACTTCCTAGTGAACCTACTTGCTTACGTCCTCTTGCTCTAGCATAATGTGAAACGTGTTCTGGTGAACAATTCTCTATACAACCATTCTCCTCTAGGACGTCTAAATCACTTTCCCATAGATAACCTTCGTCTGCAGCCCATTTTGCTCCAATCGACAAAACGGACTCTAATTCTCTATCTGAAAGCGTTATTTTACCTTTTGATCCAAGACCTGCAGGGACCTCTTTGTACAACTCATCAATTAATTCTTTTTGACGTCCCCGTATATCTTGTTCAACCAAATCAGTGCGTATAAGACGGACGCCACAATTTATGTCAAAGCCAACTCCACCTGGTGATATAACTCCTACATCATCTCCCTTAGTTCCTGTCTTGAAAGCTGCAACACCACCTATTGGAAAACCATATCCCCAATGTATGTCTGGCATTGCCATGCTATAATCTACAATACCTGGTAATGTAGCAACATTAGCAACCTGCTGTATTGCTGAATCCATTCCAGGATGTTCTAAAAGTGACTGGGATGAATATATTCTTCCTGGAACTCTCATATTACCTTCTTGAGGTAATTCATATACATGTTCTTCCTTAGGTATTAACTTGTCTTTCATGAAGCTGTCTCTTCCGCTGGTTCATACTTAGAAGGACAGCCCATTTGTACTTTTACAGCCTCTAGATACATTTCTCCATCTGTAACATGTAAGATTCCTGTGAAAGTAGCGCCCTTATCTTCAGCAAAAGTTTCTGGAAGTACAAGCCCTGAAATATCTACCCTAAGTGAATGATTCCCATCAACCATTACACAATCATCTATAGTTAATTCAGTTATCGTACCATGAACCTGTAAATTTGCCCCATCTTCATAATTGCCAGATACTACTTCCTCTACAGAAACATATGTTGATTGTTCATCAACTGTTGTGTATACTACTATCCCTGTGGCAACTAAAACCGAAAAAGCAAGAAATCCTTTGGACCAGGAGGACCAAGGTGTGCTTGTACGTCTTTCAGAATCTGTCATTTACTCTTTCTCCATCTCTTTACTTAAATCCTTCAATTTATTTGAAAGAAATAGGACATAAGAGCCTATTGCAACCCAGAATACTGTCATTCCTCCCCAAAGATAGAATAA
>CAYSOH010000070.1:0-2218 GCA_964432625.1 uncultured archaeon | reverse complement strand
GGATGATGCGATCTCAAAAACCTTGATGAAAGATATGACAAAGGAACCATAATCATACCAGACAAACCTAAAACAGCTGCATTCTTCTTAACCTCAAAATTTTCAGGTTGTCGCCTGTATACAAAATAAGCAATGTAGAGTAACCACATTGCAAGGGTTGTAGCCAATCTCATATCTGTCAAGAATCTAGAAAAAATATCTCCTCCCCACTCTGCTTTCATCCAGAAAGTTCCGGAAGCAAGTGACATAAAACCAAAAACAATACCTAATTCAGCAGCACTTTTTGATAATCTATCAGCATAATCCGATTGGTTATAGAGATAAACGGCACTTCCTCCTACCACCATCAAAAACGCAAGATAAGTTATCAAACCAGAGGGAACATGAAAGTAGAATAATTTTTGGGCATTAGGTGACGTGAAAAATTTTGCAGGGCCTGTATGTATCAGCGCAAAATAGATTGTGATGAGTGCGAGAAAAAAACCAAACAAACCAATCAATTCATACTTGTACTTCATTTAGACTTCCACTCTCTTGGATAAGTGCCTCGCTCCATGATAACTCGCTCCAATCTTGCTACTTTTCCCTTTGATTTTGGACTTGCCGCTATCTCATCTGCATCAACAGTAGCTCGAGCTAAAGCAATCGCTTCGCTTCTTGCTGTTCGAATAAATGATAACTGACCTCTCTTCATTTTTTTAGAAACTGATACAACTCCTGGAAATCCTAAATCAGCACCATGACACAAGGCATCAACCGCAGAATCTTTAACAACGATTACTGGTAAATCAACCAACATTGATTCTAAAGGCTTCAATATTGGTAGAATACATTTGGAATCACCAGTATCTTTCCATTCTTTGTATCGATCATGTACCTCTATTAAAGAAACAGAATCCTCAATAGTGAATGGGCCTGATTTAGTTCTTATCAATTGCTCCATGATGGCTCCACTCCCCAATGCTGAACCTATATCTGAACACAAATTACGAATGTAAGTTCCGCCTTCGCATTCAACTCTGAATAAAGTGAATTTAGAAGTGTGTTCTAACATTTCAATCTCATAAATTCTTCTAATTCTCAACTCTCTTTTAACTGCAGCCTGTAGAGGCGGAATTTGATATATAGGACCCGTAAATTCTACAAACATTTTCTGGACGCTCTTCTCGTCAACCTTACTATTGTGTTTCATTAAACAGATATATTCCTTAGGTGACTCTTGCATCACTTTGATAGCCTTAGAAGCCCTGCCTATTGAAATTGGTAAGACTCCTGTAACATTTGGATCTAAAGTACCACCGTGTCCAGTTTGCTTCAATTCAAGTGAATCCCGCAGCCACGCAGCTACTTGATGAGAAGAAGGTCCTGCTTGCTTATTGATTACAACTACAGACGATTCTAGTAATTGTTCAACAGAACGACTATCTGGTGGACTTCCATAAGGTGCACTTGTCGTTTCGCTTATTTTGTACAAATCATCTCCCAAAAAGCCAACTAAAAATTCCACCTGAAGAAACTGATTGATTTGCATCATACATTTCGGCCAATTTTTCAGGGGATAGCGCTTTCATACTAGATGAGTCAATTTCCTTCAGTAAGTCCAACTCCTTTTTGTCTAACCAAACCCCATTGCATTGTAAACATACATCAATCTCAACACCCCCTGGATGCTCATCATCCATTAGTGAACCACATCCAGGGCACAGTATTTCTGAACCTGAATCGACACCAAGATGTTTGGTTGTCAAATGGTGTAAAGGGCGGTTACCTGTTAAAGTCATTAATTCTCCCTTGTCAAGATAGATACCAGAACAGGACTTACATCTATCAATCTCTACTTTCCATATACCCTTGCTAAACTTTTCAGGCACTAACTCTGAAAAACACCTAGGGCAGTCTCTTTGCATTAATCAATGACTTCCTGTGTTTTAGAACAGTCTCTACATATCACTCTGGTGGAATTCCATCCAGGACCAGTTGGTACCATCAATTCCTTTTCGCAAAAATAACACTTTTCCTTAAGTGCCGACTCTCTTCCTGTGAACTTAGGCATACCACATCACTAATTATTGATTTAGAGGGGGTCCATAAAAGTTGTTCTCATGGTGAATGGTTTTATGGAGGCCTATAATGAAACATTTAGCCGCTGTAGCTCAGTTGGGAGAGCGCGGGACTGAAGATCCCGAGGTCGCCGGTTCGATCCCGGCCGGCGGCACCA
>CAYSOH010000069.1:1511-5332 GCA_964432625.1 uncultured archaeon | reverse complement strand
GTGGTCATGATCGTGGTCATGATCGTGGTCATGATCGTGGTCATGATCGTGGTGACCATGATGATTATCAATACCCAATATATTTGCACAAACAAGATTAACTACTAAACCAACAAATGCAACAATAATAGCTTCTTTAAATTTAATTTCTTCAGGCGCCATTAGTCTATCAACAGACTCCCACCCAATGTACAAAGCCACGATAGCCAATACTATTGCTGAAGCAAAACCACCTAATGCCATTACTTTGTCCCTTTTGCCTTTGACCTTAGACTCGTTTCTAGCATAGTAATATGCATACAAGGTTATTCCAAGAGCTGCAGCATGTGTTCCCATATGCCACCCATCTGCTAAAAGGGCCATTGATTTTGTAATATAACCAAATCCTACTTCTATAACCATCATTACCAATGTTATAGCGACTACCAATTTGGTTTTACTTTCCGAATCTTCGTCAACTGAATGGTGATGATGGTGGCCTCCGGACATAGATACTTATTAGCGGTGCAGGAAAAATGCTTTCTTTCCCTCTAACCTCACGAAACCGACCCTTTCGAACTGAACAACCTGTCCATCTAAATCAGATATATTGTCTTCAACAATACCATTGACAGATGTACCATCTGGATAGAATAATTCGATTGAACAATGTTTACTACACCACTGGAAAATTGAATTCCCACGTTTGTGATCAAAGCCTGAAAAAATAAGTACATCTCCATCAACAGTCACATTACAAAGATTCTTCAGTCTTATTTCTGTATTATCTTGAATTTCATCTCGTGGAAGATAAATGGAATCTCCTGAATTTATCTCTTCTTCCCTGACGCCTAAATCAGGATTATCTGGATGCCAAGGTGCATCCTTGGACAATGGTTTTCCAGTTTTTATCTTGAATTCAGCAGGGTTAGGAACAAAGAAAAGACGACTGCTAACTGAATCCACAAAATTCTTGTTCATGGCGTTGAAATTCTGCCATGAAAACTTGATGTCCACTTCCTTTATGCCTGCATTTTCCCAATATTTGGTAAATGTCTTGGATTGATAACCTCTTCGAGCTAAGGCCTTGATAGTCGCTAAACGACAATCATCCCACCCACTGAATTCCTTGCTTGATATGGACTCCCTAATACTACTGGTCTTTAGATTTGTATCTGGAATTGATACCAATCCATAGTGAATATATTCTGGTTCATCCCAACCCATATACTTGTAGATCCATTTCTGTTTGAGAGTGTTATTTAGATGATCTTTACCTCTCAGTACATGTGTGATGCCAAGGCGATAATCATCTATTGCGACCGCATAATTGTATAGCGGCCATAACCGGTACTTGGCTTTCTGCCTTGGATGAGGCGATTCAACCACGCGAAATGCTACAAAATCCCTGAGAGCAGGATTCGGATCATCTAGGTCTGTCTTGATTACTACAATCCCTTCACCACCAGACAATAACTCTTCAAATTCGTTAAGCTGAACAGTTGGTTCTCTATTACGGTCAGGGTGTGCTTCATTTCGATTCTTTAGCTCTCTCCAATGTTCGGCATCTGAATTGGTGACATAAGCTCCTCCATTGGAGATTATCTTTCGCATGTCATCATAGTATGTTTCTACTCGATCAGACTGTATAATTACCTCATCTGGATTGATACCTAGCCATTCCATATCAGACTGTATCATTTCGTAGGCTTCGGGATCGATTGCATTGGGGTTCGTATCCTCAAGGCGTAGAATCAACTTACCATCATATCTATCACGATAATAATTGTTCAAGGCCAATGCCCGGGTATGGCCTAGGTGGAGTGGACCGCTGGGACCTGGTGCAAATCTCAATACAACTTTCTCACTATTCTCAAGAGGTGGAAGTTCTTTCTCAGTGATTTCTTTTGATTTAGAGGGTTTTTCTGGCAGGAAAGACTTGAGGGACTCTGGGTCCATTCTATTTACTTCAGCTATGACCTCATCAATCAAAAGCATAACCTCTTTAGCTGATTTACGAAGTTCAGGGAATTTACCCATGGCTTTGCCTATCACACTCTTGGACCTAGATTCTCCATACTGTGCGGCCTCGGCCATTGCCAATTCTAACAACTTCTGCCTTAATTCTGACACAGTAGTGGAAAGAGAGGGGTGTTTACGTGTTTTCAGTTGAATTTATGGAAAATATTTTAATTAGGCCGCTTGAATCCAAACATCGTGAAGAAGGCATTGATGGTGGCTGCATTGTTCATGACCGTGGGATGCATCGATATCCCGGCCATGAATGGTTTGATTGATCGAATCACTCCAGAAGAGTCAACCAGTTATCAAGAAATCGAGGTCTGGGGCGTGGAAGGTGATTTCGCGCCTGACCCTAATCAAGATAGTGGTGCATTGATTGAAGCCGTTCAGGACATTGCAAACAATCCTCTTCAGTTTCAACAAACATTGCAGAACCTTTCATGGGAGGAATATGAACACTCTTTCATCATTGAAAGTGAATGGCAGGGAAGGTTTGTGATGTTGCTTCTGACCGTTAATTATGATACTGTGGGAGGAAGTAACCCTAGTGAAGGACCGGCAGGGACTTTAGATATCAGTATTAAGGATCCAAGTGGTGGAGAGCATGGTGAAGGATATGAAATGGTTACTTGGAATAACGGAATAAACGAAAGACCGTATTTGCTTCCATCGATATATGGTACTTGGACTGTAACTATCTCAGGATCTGGCCTAGAAGGAGTTGGAGGAGTTTTCTATTCAGGCGATTATTCGATGAAAGTCACAAGCGAAAAGTTAGTTTAAACTATCGAATATCAGAATCAATCCCAACACAATGCAATAGGGAGTGAAATAATGGAATTTTTGCTGTTTTATCAACTCCAGAAGCACATTCACTGCAAAATAGCTGGTCACAACTGATGCGACAAAACCTAATGATAAAGACAGCACACCAACTTCGGAGACAGTCTCATCTATATCTTCGAATTTCAGAAGGGTGGCCCCGATAATTGCAGGTATGAAAAGAAGAAAGGAAAAACGGGCAGCCTTAACGGGTTCCATACCTAGAATCCTAGAAATCGCAATAGTGGAACCTGAACGGGAGATTCCTGGTAGAATAGCCAAACCTTGGAAAATACCAATCAGAAATGTGTTCTTTATAGGGAAGTCATCTATATCAATTTCTCCACCATAATCTTTGCTTAACCATACAAGAATCCCTGTAAATATCAAACAGGTACCGACCAAATGCATCTCTGAATAGAAGTCACCTATTACTGTAATATCAAATCCAAAACCAATAGCAGCTGTTGGAATGAACGCCACAATAATCATTGCTATCACCCTCTCATCTCCTTTGAGATGGTTGTTCTGGAATCCCCTCAGAAAATTTGGGAATGCTATTACAACTTGGCGAACTTCGGCCCTCATAATGTAGAGTATAACACAAAGAGAACCCAAATGCAGTATTATGTCAAAAAGAATAGGAGGCTCTTCTTCAAAATAAAATTGGAAAATAGCTAAATGGCCACTACTGCTTACAGGAAGCCATTCTGTAACTCCTTGCAGGACACCTAGAAGCACCGCTAACCACCATTCCATAATCTCCCAATAGTCATGTTTATTTAACCGACGGTTGGGTACGTGACGATGGTAGAAGCAAAAGTGCGCTGCACAACTTGCTATAACGTTTTCAATACGGCAAAGAAGGAAGGGCAGGATGCAACCTGCCCAATGTGTGACTCCAAATTCACTATCCAGAAGAAAACCTTTGTGGGTGACATAAAACAGAGCATCAACAAAGTAACTAAAGGGATAAGCGATTACGTTAAGGAAAAAAC
>CAYSOH010000069.1:0-1411 GCA_964432625.1 uncultured archaeon | reverse complement strand
CAAGTCTCAATGGTTTTCAGCAATCTAAAGGATGCATATAATTGGGATAGTTTTAACAATCTTACTGAAAAACCTAAAACTACAGCACAGTGGGCCGGAATATTGCTGGCAATCGTCTTTATTTTAGGAGTAATGTCTGGAATCGCCTATGGGCTTAAATGGAGTGATCAAAGAACTCAATGGGATAACGACGGACTATCTGCAGTACATGGTGACGTAAGAGACTGGGATGGAAACCCTCTGAAAGGCGTAGAAGTTGAATCTGGAGACAAGAAAAACTACACCAATGTTCAAGGAAAATATACACTGTACGACCTGAAAGGCGATGAAGCAAGAATAAGTTTTGTTTTGGAAGGTTATGGGACTGTAAACGTATGGATGAATATTCGTGCTGACCTATCTGCCAACATAATGGAAATCTCTATGGAACTGGGTGACGAGGAAAAGAATTACGATTATCGGAAAAACATTGCAGAGCCATGGCCACCAAACTACGCACTAGCTCCTATTTTTATGCTCGCAGCAATGTTGGCATTGATTGGAAGTTCAGCCGCTTTGCTTCAACAAAATTTTAGAGTGGCTGTTATGGGGTGCCTCTTTGGTGTTCTAAGCTATGGATTTCTTATCGGTAGTATTCTATCAATAATTGCTTTGGCATTTATACTATTTGATAGAGAAAAGTTTGAATCAAGGCAATAAATGTCCTCTTGGGAATTGAAAAAAAAGTGGGGGCATCTAGGAAGATGGAATAGAAGTTTTCTAGTTGTACTATGGCTTTGGACGCTCCTGATTGTAAGTGGACCTTTAATGATTCCTGAGGGTGAAGCAAGTGACCTTAGCGGAAGCGTAGGGACTTACGATAACAAAGACGTAATTGACCAAATGAATCCCATAGCTAGAGTTGTCTATTACTTAGGAGATATGAACTGCCATCAATTATCACATCGTTCATATTCATACAACGATAATCAAATGCCATTCTGCACAAGAGATGTTGGAATATTCTTTGGCTTGGCAATTGGCTTCACTTATGCACTAGGAAGAAGAATTGAATTGACGCTACCTATGATTATTTTGTGTTTGGTGCCAATAGGAATTGATGGTACCGTACAACTTCTAACAAATTATGAATCCACCAATATTAAGAGGGTGGTTACGGGACTCATCGCAGGATTTGCAACAGGAATTGCTCTAAAGATAATCGCGGATTCTCGAGATCGGAATTAATCGTCCCAATTCAATTCTGAATCACAAAACGGACATTTTGCATAATAATCAAATACTCCATCTTCCTCATCAGTCGTCCCAACAAAGACCATTTCAGGGACTACACGGTAACACACTCTACAGAGTTTACCCGGATTGTATATCTTCTGATATGCGAATAACACTATAACTGCAATTATCAAAA
>CAYSOH010000068.1:0-5332 GCA_964432625.1 uncultured archaeon | reverse complement strand
CTTGAATGGCCAGACTATCTTGACAAGTTAAGAGCACAAGAGCTGCCCCTTTTCTTTCTTGGATGGGCACCAGATTATGCAGACCCACACAACTATGCGCATCCATTCTTACACAGTGATGGTCACTTTCCACATTACCTAGGTTTCCATGATGATGAGATAGATGACCTCATAATGGATGCGGCAAAAGAATCAGATGCATCTATCAGGGAAGGTATGTATTCTGAACTTGCATACTTGGAACACGATAAAGCATTGTATATTTGGTGTAGCCAAGGTATTGGCTATCACTTTGAAAGAGACTGGGTAAATGGTTGGTATCACAATATGATGCACAGTCTTTTGTATTACACACTTAGCAAAGATTGATTTAGAATATATATTTAAAAACCAATCTTTAGCCAACCGTGAAACTTTGGATTTACATAGTTCGTAGACTAGCCCTGACTGTACCTGTTTTACTTGGAGTCACGCTGATCACATTCTCACTCTCAACGATGATGGGAGACCCTGCTGCACCCTACATGACAGAGAAAACTTCGCCTGAAGAACGAGATAGAATAATTGAAAAACACAATCTGGATGCTCCTCTTCCAGAAAGGTATGTTACATATGTCAGCAATTTACTCCATGGAGAGTGGGGTTTTTCCAAGACAATCAATATGGAGGTCTCTAAGGCCGTACAGATTAAATTTGCAGCTACTTTAGAGTTATCGCTTTTAGCCTTCGTAATCGCCGTTGCTACAGCTATTCCTTTAGGTATATTCTCTTCAGTTAGACATAATAGATGGCAGGATCACGGTGTCCGGTTATTTGCATTGATAGGTTCAGCGGTTCCTATATTCTGGTTTGCACTTGTTCTCAAATATATTTTTGCATTTAAGTTGGGACATGTTACTAATCTTCCATTAGGATATAGGTTCGATGCTTATCTTTGGGAGGTAAGCAATCCAATTGAAACACCCACAGGTCTCTTTCTGGTTGATTCAATTATAGCAGGTTCTTGGATTCATTTCAAAGACGCCTTCAGGCACATGGTTCTGCCTGCTACTGCACTTGGCTATGCTTCCATGGCGACAACGATTCGTTTGATGCGTGGTAATATGCTAGATGTTCTAGAACAAGATTATGTGAGGACAGCAAAAGCAAAGGGTTTATCATCAAGTAAAGTAACACTTCGTCATGCTTCTAAGAATGCAATGATACCTACTGTAACATTGTTGGGTATGGGGTTTGCGGGTCTTCTAAATGGTTCTGTACTGACTGAGACTATCTTCCAGTGGCCAGGCCTTGGTTTGTGGACTGTAGATTCTATGAGAAATCTTGACATTTCTGCAATCTTAGGTCTGGTAATATTCTCTGCAGTTTTGACTATTGTTGCTAATTTAATTGTAGATATAGCCTATGCATATCTAGATCCTCGCGTGGATTTAGGAAGTACGATAAGTATAGGTGAAATAGTCATTGTTTTACTATCTTTTCTATTCTTAGGAACTGCATATGCCGATATTGTTTGGGGTTTGGCAGTATTAGGGTTATTGGAAGTAATATTTTGGTTAGGATTAATCTGGTCTCTGATTTATTTCCTCTATATTAAACGTATATTTACAGAGGTTTCAGATTTATGGGCACCAGCTCTGTTAGTCGGCACTGCAATAGTAGTAATGAGTATTTTCAAGAATCCCGAAACGGATTCAGGCTTTTTTAGATTCATTCCCACCTTTTCTCAACTTGTTTTGTTTGCTTTGTTAGTTTATTTAGGTATTATGGCAATGAAATTGCATTTTTCGGGTCATTTACAAGATAGATACAGGTTTTATGCAGAAATCAAATCTAGTCTTGGACCAAGGATGGAAGAATGGAAACGAATGTCCTACCAATTCTTCCGTAATCCACTGGCTGTTTTTGGTTTGGTGATAGTTCTTCTTCTTCTCATGGTTTCTCTTTTTGCACCAATTTTAGCCCCTCCTTCAGAGGAGCAACTTATGAGAGATGATCCAAACGATCCTTGGGATGGTCCAATGAGGATGGAAGAAAATTTTGAATTTAATCATAATCTTCAGCCTCCTTGTATAACTTGGATATCTTTGAATCCCCTTGAAAATTGTACGGGAGAACGTGGTGAAGAAAACAGCTTTATCCTTGGTAGTACTGACAAGGGTTATGATATATATTATGGAATAGTTTGGGGAAGCAAAACATCCCTTGATGTGGCTATCAAAGTTGTTTTTACAGGTACGTTTATTGCAGTGGTTATTGGTGTTATATCAGGATACTATGGTGGACGTATAGATGAAATTGTTATGCGGATTACAGATGTTTTCATGGCAATACCAGGTCTAGTTTTAGCACTAGCAATAATTGCAGTTACGGATGATCCCTCTATTTCGAATTTGATGTATGCGTTGATAATAGTGTGGTGGCCAGGTTTTACCCGTATTATTAGAGCAGAAGCCTTGAGAATCAGGAAATTACCCTATGTTGAAGCAGCACGAGCAGCTGGAGCTTCAGATTTTAGATTGATTTTTGTACATGTCCTCCCTAATTGTATCACTTCGATTATCGTAATTGCAACAATGGATATGGGGGGAATTGTTCTTTCATTAGCGGGTTTGGGTTTCCTTGGTTTTGGAGGTGGTCCAGACTTGGCTGAATGGGGAAAATTAGTGGACTATGGTCAAGGACACTTGCTTGCAGGTGAGACTTGGGCATTCTTCTATCCTGGACTTGTTATTGCCCTATGGGCACTTGGATTCTACCTACTGGGTGATGGCTTACGAGATGTCCTCGATCCGAGGCAGAGGGACTGATGCTAGAAATAAAGAATTTGAAGACTCAATTCAATACTTATGATGGAGTTGTAGAGGCTCTTAACGGTGTAGATTTAACTATACAAGATGGTGAAATTTTTGGCCTAGTTGGAGAAACAGGTTGTGGTAAATCTGTAACCTGTTATTCAGTTCTAAAACTTCTACCGAAAACTGCTGAAGTTGTTGATGGAGAGATTATTCTGAATGGGGAAAATATAACACATGCTTCTGAAAGTAGATTGAGAGAAATCAGAGGTGGGGAGATAGGAATTATTTTTCAGGATCCGTTGTCAGCATTGAATCCAGTTATGACAATAAATGAGCAAATAGGAGAAGTTCTGACTCTTCATCAAGAAAAGGAAGTGAATGCCTTGGCTTCTGAAAAAGATATATCAGTTTACAAAAGTGAAAAATGGAAAGCTTCCTCTGGCGTTGAGTTCATGATTACAGCTTTTTCAGTTTTCTTCATAGGTCTTTTCACAATTTTAGGACAATTTAGCCTTGGTGTGCCTTTTCTGTTATTGATTGCAGCTATGCTTTTGAGAGATTATCTTCAAAAAGATTTACCTGAATCTGCACTTGATTTAATGGTAATCGAGGCTTTATCTAGAGTTAAATTGCCTAATCCTAGACAGATTGCTAAATCCTATCCACATGAGTTAAGCGGAGGAATGCAGCAGAGAGTAATGATTGCTATGGCTCTGGCCGGTAAAGCAAAGATGTTGATTGCAGATGAACCAACTACAGCTTTAGATGTCACTATTCAGGCACAGATTCTTCAATTGATTAAGGATATTCAGAAAGAAGAACAAATGTCGGTTCTTTTGATTACACACGATTTGGGAGTTGTTGCAGAAACCTGTGAGAAAGTAGCAGTAATGTACAAGGGGAAAATTGTTGAAGAATCTTCAGTTGATGAAATATTCACTAATCCACAAAACGATTATACTAAATCATTATTGAATGCAATACCCAAAGGTGGTAAAGAGAGATTACAAGTATCAGGAATAGGAGATCACGAGTCAATATGAAGGGAGAACCTATTATTCAAATCAGTGCACTCCGAAAACATTTTCCTGTAAAGAATTTGTGGGGAAACGATATTGCATTGGTCAAGGCCCTAGATGGTGTTGATTTAAGCATCAATGAAGGGAAAACATTTGGTATAGTTGGAGAAAGTGGATGTGGTAAGACAACTTTGATGAGAACTTTATTGAGATTAGTGGAACCAACATCCGGTTCTGTTGTTTTATCGGAAAAGCTTACTAAAGCGCAGTTCACAAGTAATAATCTGGAAGAATTAAAGAAGAATGAATTACGAAAATTCCGTCGTCAGATTGGCGTTGTTTTTCAGGATCCAATGGGTGCCTTGAATCCTCGAATGCTTATCAAGGATATTGTAGGAGAGCCATTGATTATACATGGTCAAACAGAAAATCTCAGAGATAGAGTTGTTGAATTGCTGAACAACGTGGGTCTTGGAAAAGAACATCTTTACAGATATCCTCATGAATTCTCAGGCGGCCAGCGTCAAAGGATTGTAATAGCAAGAGCACTTGCACTAGAGCCGAAGATCCTCGTCTTAGACGAGCCTACTTCCGCATTAGATGTTTCAGTTCAGGCTCGAATACTTAATCTATTGAATGATTTACAGGAAAAATTCAATTTGACATATATATTCATTTCACATGATCTGTCAGTCATAGAGTATATGTGTGATCATTTAGCAGTGATGTATTTGGGCAAAGTTGTTGAGGAAGCAGATACAGAGGACTTATTCTCGAACCCTCAGCATCCTTACACCAAAGCACTGCTTTCAGCAACTCCTAATTTTGATAAAGATAGGAAGAAAATTATGATACTTGGAGACGTTCCAAGTCCAATAACTTATTTAGATGAATCAAAAGCTAAATTAGCTACCGAAATGACAGAACAGGAGCATTTAGAAATCGAGGCAATAGAGGGCAAAGGTATTGACTATATAGTAAGGTCAAGCCTTAACAAAGTATTGCCATTGGTGAAAATCTCGGCTAATCATTATGCAAGAGTCTGATTAAAATGACAGAACAGGCACCGATTTCAAGATTAATTTCCCACATGAAGGCTCATCGTTCCACGATGTGGTTAGCTACTTTATTCTCTATCTTGAATAAAATATTTGATTTGGCACCACCTTTGTTGATTGGTGCTGCAGTAGATGTTGTTGTTATGAGGGAGGAATCTGTATTGTCTAATTATGGATATACAGATCCTAAAGAACAACTTATAATTCTATCAATATTAACGGTAATAATCTGGGTTTTAGAATCACTTTTTGAGTATTTTTACGGGGTATTGTGGAGAAATCTAGCCCAATCCGTACAGCATGATTTTAGATTGGATGCATATTCTCATATTCAAGAATTGGAAATGGCATGGTTCAGTGATCAATCCAAAGGTGAATTGATGTCAATATTAAATGATGATATCAATCAACTAGAACGTTTTCTGGATAAAGGAGCCAATGAACTATTACAGGTTGG
>CAYSOH010000067.1:3788-5434 GCA_964432625.1 uncultured archaeon | reverse complement strand
ACTCGAAGTGTTGTGGTATCGTTTGTACCTGCTTGGAGTGTGAATGCAGAATCACCAAGCTGCCCCCAGCTAGAGTTTCCACCTATCAGTGATAATGAAACATCATCTTCACCATTACCATCATTTGTAATCTTGATTGTGAAGTTGACTTGCTCCTCAGGTTTTGCAGACATAGTGTCTGAACCTACGATTGCCAATTTAGGCTCATAATTCTGTAAAACTGTTGTTCGTGAAGTGTAAGTTGAATTGACAGATGCATTATAATCAGATGAAATAGTAACGATTATACTTGTTTCAACATCTGCTGCAGCATCATCAGGTGCTTTAACAACCAATACATCCGTTAGTGTGATATTGTCATCAACACCAAGGTTGCTGATTTTGTCCTGATCTAATGAAGCATCCCAACCATCTGGCAATGAAGAAGTGTCTACAGCCAGATTAAATGTGTCTACCGCATTACCTTTGTTAGTAACCTCAAATGAGTAGTAAACACGTTTACCTGCTTCAACATCTTTCGAACTTGAACCAACCTTATCAACCTGAAGGGCTGGAAGTTGGTTTACAGTTACAGTAACCGATGTAGATGATACGGTACATCCGCCATCGTCATCATTACAATTTTCAGAACTTGCAATAATAGAAATACTCTTCAGACCAGCAACGGCCTCGATATCTGGAGTTACTGAAAGGTTGAAATACGCTGTCTCGTCAATATCTACATTTAACGTTGATGGCTGGGGAATTATATCCCACTGGTCAACACCGTTAGCACTAAATGAAAGTGTTATACCGTCCTCAGTATTTCCAGCAGTATTCTTGACAGCCACCTGGAATTTCACATTCTCATTTGGATTTACGGTCTTCTCTCCTTCTGATGGAGTAAGTGTATTTCCATAAACATAATTTACAGTCCATGCAGCGGATGCAGTCTTAGTTTCACCTCCGCTATCTGAATTCTGTGATTTAGATTTACAACTTACTTGGCCTGGATAACCGCCCTCACCAGTACTTGTTGTCCTGTTGGCAATCTTTACAAACAAAGTAGCAGTTCCTTCCTCTCCCTCATCAACGGAAAGCTCAATTGGAATAATATAAACTGTATAACCTGTAGGGACTGTAGAATTAATAACAGTAAGATCATAAGTATCATCTAAATCCCCTTCATTAGTAATTGTAATAGTGTATTGAATTTGTTCTTCAGGATCTCCCGTTTGAGTAGATGGTCCAATCTCCATCTTATGTTCGTAGTCAGCTGCAGACGCACTACCTGATATCAAAAGGAAACCTACACATACTAGCACGAACGCTAGAGTGTTCACAAGCCATTGTTTACGGTTCAAACTCATTGCTATACCTATTATTTTCACCAGAATGTTGCATATAAAGGTTATTGAATAATTATTAATAATAGTTGATAACTATTGTTTTATGAGTAGCTCATATTCACTACCGCCAATACTAGTCTCACAGATAGAGGCTCTCGTCGATTCAGGGCACTTTAGCAGCCGTTCAGATGTTGTAAAAGAAGCACTGCGTTTTATGATCGAAAAGAAGAATCATCTTAGATATGCTTCTGCTGTCGAAATGTACAAAAAAGGGAAAGCAACATTGACCAAAGGCGCTGAAGTTGCTGGCGTTAATCC
>CAYSOH010000067.1:0-3688 GCA_964432625.1 uncultured archaeon | reverse complement strand
TCTGGGTGCTTTACGTCTCCACATCTTCATTCTGTGAGAGAAAGGATTCGAATTGGTGAACAAATAATATCTATTAAGAAATTCACTTCAATTTTATCTAAAATAAAAAATATTTCAGAAGATATTGATGTCAAACCAACTTATTTCGAAGCTCTGACTGCGGCAGCTTATCAATATTTTCATTCAGAAAATGTTGATTATGCACTAATGGAAATTGGATTAGGTGGTGAGTGGGACGCTGTGAATATAGGACAAGCAAAAATTGCTATCCTAACAACTCTTGGTCTGGATCATCAAGATTATCTTGGTAATGAAATTGAACATATAGGCAAAACAAAAGCAAAGATTGTGGATGAAGAGACCATTGTGATTACAGGGTGGGAACACAGGCGTCATCATCTTATCCCTAAATGCAAAAGACTGCATTACGGAGAAAATGTATCAGATTGGTTAGAACTTGCCATCAATACATTAAATTTGGATATCAAAACTGTCATGGAGAAAGTGCCAGGAAGAAATGAAAGATTCAAAGAATTTACTTTAGATACTGCACATAATCCCCAGGCGATAAGATTTACAATATCGAGGAGTAATGACTACGAGAAAATTATAATTGGTATTCTAAATGATAAGGATGCAGAAAGTATAATCAATGAACTGCCTAAACAATCTGAGATACTAATCTGCGATTTAAAAACTGAAAGAGCTCTACCGGCCTCTAAATTGAGGGAGATTTGCGAAAATAATGGGTATCAAAGTAGAAAATTTGATAATGTAAGGGAAGCAATGCAATATGCAAAAGGTAGTAAAACCCTAGTCACAGGATCATTCTACACTGTATCTTCTGCAAGAGTGTACCTGAAGCTAGAGGGATATAGTGAACTATAAATCATCAAGCCAATCTGAACAAATGATGAACAAGGTAATGGCATTATGTTTGGTCTCCCTTTTTTTGGGTTCTGCCCTTAGTGGCTGTTTAGAGGGGGGATTATTATCTAATGATAGTAAGAAAGGTTCTGTTTCATCACCCACTTGGACAAGAGGCGATTTTTGGCAATACAATGTAAAAATACAGAATATGGAAACCTCAACCACAATGGTCGTAACTGTTGATGATGATGAAACTGATTATTATGTTGCTGCTGGTTCGCTAGACGATGCAAAAAAACATGCAGTTCTAAACCACAATCCAGCTCTAGGTCGTGTCCAGATGTCCGATTTCTCCGTTTATGAAAATAATATAGCACAAAAAGTGATTGATTTTCCTCTAAAGAGCGCTAAGAGCTGGTCATTCAGCCTCTATGGTGAAGGATTTGTTGCAACTGTAATAACCACGATAGGGGAGGAGATGAATCAGCCGATTGATATATCGGCAAGTAGTGATAGTGGAGCGACTATCAATTATCAGTACAATGCTAATACGCGATGGTTCACATACTTCCAATATACTGACTCAAATGGTCAAGAAATCTTAACTATGAATTTGGCCAACCATGGTCGCGGATTTACAGGGAATGCATATTTTTGTAGAGGTGGAGATTTGTATGATCAAGAATTTAATGGGCCTGACTTAGAAGTCTATGATACTATCTACATCAATGAAGGACACGAAAGGTATGGTAATTGGAACTATATCCTTTACTACTTAGAAGCCGAAACCGGAGGTTCTGGAAGTGGAGAATTGACCTTAAAAGACCATGAAGGAACCGATCTGCTTTTCGAAACGTTCAGTCCTGGAGTGACTAAAAATGAAATGGGAACTGTAGAAGGTGACAGTGGAAACTGGACCTTCGAGATTGCTCTATCTGGTGATTCTTATGTCAGGATGAGAATTGCAGGAGCTATACAGTACACCTATGCAGTTTGATTATCTTACAAAAAGTCTGTATTTTTGATCAGATTCCTTGATCTCGTTCTCAATTCTCAGTGATATGTATTTTTCAGGACTGCGGAAATTGGGAATTTTTTCTTCCATTTCCTTGAAACTTGCGTAAGGTCTATTTTGAACAATAAGATTCATGGTTTTCTTCCCCAATCCTGGTAACAACTCAAGGGCGTGATATCTACGTGAGATCGGTGGTGCATTGTTATAAAATGAAATGAATTTTGCACTGCCATCATTACTGACTATGTCATCCAATACAAAACTAAGTTCGGACTGTGCAGTGTGTGTCAATTCCTTGTAATTAACTCTAGCACGAACATGATCTATCTGAGTCCGTGCCTCGGCTTCGGTTTCCTTCCCGATATAACATTTATCACCAATATTGATTGCGGCGTCAGGAATTGGTTTCATATCAAAAATCTTGAATTCCTCAATCCCCAAACCATAAACAACAGGTTCTCTTCGGAAACGACGCTTACTATCTGGCCTTCCCTCAGTTAATACATCAAGAACATACGCGTAGTCTTCCATAAATTATTCACCAGAAATCTCCTTTACGGCATTTATTATGGAATCAATCTCTTCACGCCCTAAAGAAAAACGCTCACGGGCGAAAATTGAGCGGACGTCGTCAGGATGCATAGGTAAGATATCTGCAATCTTGGCTGCATAGTATTCATTAACATGCTCCAAATCTATTACCTTGTCCATTATAGCTTTAGATTCTTTGGGTCCCAATTTAGACAAAAGATGAACATGATCCAGAGCTAATTTGTGCTCATATTGAATTTGTTCGATAAGATTCAATCTCTGCGAACCACAGCTCTCACAAGTTGGACCTACTGGAGCCTCAGGTTCCTCCCCATCCTCAGTGACTTCAACTTCAGGTGCCTCAGGTTCTACGTCAGGAACTGGTTGAAAATTACCGCATTCGACACACCGTAGTCGATTTTCCCTAGCTCCGATTTCTTTCTCCAACATCTTGTTGACTACTCCTAGAGGAACTGGTTCGGGTTGTGATTCTGACTCCATTGTGTCTCCTTAATTGGCCTTTCTGAGGTGTTCTGGACGGACGATTAGGTCCTTTTCCATATTGCCCACACGAGTGCGGACCAAATATGCTTTTCCCTGATTTCCTGTTATCTTTCCTGTTAAACCATGAAATCTATGGTGTGGGTGTCCCTTGTGATAGGAAGGATCTATCACAATATTAACAGTATCGCCATTATCAAATACTTGAAGTGAACGTGTTATTGGAGAGAGCCCACGCTCTTTTGCAGGGCGTGATAACTTGTGGCGGGAGCCACTTCTCAAACCACGGGATCTCTTAGCCATCTTTTTTCTCGCTATTTTCAAGGTGGAGATTCAGGACATCCAAAACCTCTACCTTGCATGCTGTGGCGACCAGCGAGGACATGCTAGGATCAGTACGACCCATGTCGCCACTGACAAGTTCACGAATATAGGTCCCATGTTGAGCTCTAATCTCCAATTCCACCATTCCTTCAGTAAAAGACTTGACATCTACATACTCAATTGAACGGGGGCGTACTAGATCAGCTCGACGATGCGACACTCGTGTAGGTGTCCGCTGTTCGACAACTGCGCCCGTCAACCTCTGCGCGCCTTTCTTAAGGCTTTCGATAGAGAGGGAAGTTGGAATTGAGACATCAACTCTGTAAGTTTTATCACAAACTGTATTCTTCAACTCAGCTACTCGAGCTCTAGGTACAAAACAAAGATTAGTGATTTTTATGCGATCCTTATTATTTGAATTAATATTATCTGCAATTGCGTTCAAAT
>CAYSOH010000066.1:0-5470 GCA_964432625.1 uncultured archaeon | reverse complement strand
TGGCCAGGACTCATTTCAGCATCTATTAGTCCACTACTATCATCACTGTCTACAATTCCAAGATAAGCAAGAGTAGTCTCATTAGTTTGATGGACCGTATAGAGGTCATATGTTCCTTTAGGTAAGACAGTTCCAAAATAACCGTCATCAGTAGTGAAAACACTGTCACTGTATTGTCCATCCAGATTACGAATAGAGACCTGTTCTCCACCAATTGGGTTTCCACTGTGTGATAGAATTCCTTCTATTCTGAATCCAGGCATTAGACTTCCATTGAAACTTCTTGAGTCACCCTCCTCGAGTTCAATCTCTATTGTGTTGTTTGTCCATCCCGTGAAAACTCCCTCAGATTCCATTCTCATAGTGTATTTTCCAGGGAGTAGATTATCGAAACAGAATGATACCGAAGAATCATCAATGTAATCATCTAAACATTCAGAATCATGGTAGTATGTGCTTAGGAAATTTTCATTGGTTATATTTCCATTAGTTTCATCCAGCAAAGAAACAGTTACTATTTGAGATCCAAGTCCATCATCCACAAATTTACCCCAAACCAATCCAGGCTCTAAGCCATCAGCAATGTTAGATGAACCACCTGCTTGGAGAGCAGCCTTACCAGTGTAAGACTTGAGTTTGGTGTAGTGGCCATTTATTTCTGCAGTAATTTCGTATTCTCCTGGAGCTAATCCTTCAAATTTGTAGTCTCCTGCAAAGTCAGTAGTCTCAGTGTGGGCAACTCCAGATCTTGTGTTTAGAGCCTTCACTTCTACGAGTTGAATTGCCTCTTCGTTTGCTCCAAATGAGTTGTCCTTGTTTGAATCCCAATATAATTTTCCAGTTATTGTTGCAGGTTCAACCTCTATGTCTATGTTGATTTCAGACGCAGTCTTTCGCATGGCTTGTTCTTCCGATACTATTAGGTTTTCCCTAGTTGCTAGAATGTTGTTAGCCGTTTTCCGTATAATCTCCCATTCAGCCTCAGGAGTTCCTAATGACACAGTTAGTGTTAGGTTCCCAGCAGGGACCAGAATACTGTATTTTCCATAAGAATCTGTTGTGGCAGTAGCATGCGGAATCTTGTATTCATCTAATACCGTAACATTTGCATTTACGACAGGGTCACCATTAGGAGTAGCTACAGTACCGTATATCGTTGCCCCATCATAGTATTTGAGAATTCTAAGTCCTGAATTACTATATCCTAACTTGAAATGCGTCATATTCCATCCAAATAATGGAGGCAATGACTGATCTTGTCCAATCCTTCCTGTAACTCCTGGAATTCCTTCTTCAATGTCCTTTCCAACATCGACTGCTGACCAGCCTATGAAAGCCCTGAAGAATGTAGAATTGAGGAATTTATCCTTGTAGACCACTGTTTGAGACTGCTCAACTGTATTATATTTCAACGTAACATCTGGATTATTCTGCATTACCTCAACGGCTTCATCATATGGTAAAATCTGTCCATTGGACAAACTAAGTTGAACTTCAAAGAAATTATTGATGTCATAATCTGCCAAAGTTACCGGAGCGTACAGAATACCCGTATTGCCAGCTGCATAGGGCATCATTCTCGTGTCCGCTGCAAAGTAACGGATTGAATTCCCAGTTATCTGTTCAACCCCCCAAATTGTGTCTGCAATCTCGCTTTTTTCCATAGTCATCAATATGGGTTTTCCAGCTCTTATTGCAGCGTTTTTCTTGTGGACATCCTGATTTGTTCCATCAGCCTTCTTTGGTATGTAATCCTCAGGATTCATTACAATTCTTTCAAACTCGGCTATTTCATCTTCAGAAAGATGTTCTAGAAGCAGAGTATGGATTTCGCTTCCAAATTTGCCAGTTTCTCTGCTAACTTCCGGTTCAAGAAGTCTGTAAAGAAGTAGAGCCATAGCCTCATGTTCGGACTGTGAAGCAATGAAATTACCAGCTATTTGATAACCGAACTGGAAATTATCTGCAACAGTAGGATGTTCACCTATATCAATTGCCCAGAAACCATAATCCCACCATGCGATGAACCCAGGTCGATCCTCCGGCTTCAGATGAGTGTCCTGTTCAGCTAACCACTCCAATCCATCAATCCAATAGTCTTGAGGGAAAGAGGGTCCAGTATTACCCATATACCATAACTGACTGTTGGTTTTGTTATACATCCCAGCAACGCCATCTGGGTAAAGAGTTGTATTGGTTCTCTGATTGTTCAAATATTCGTCAGGCCTTAGGAATCCATAGTTTAGGAAATCGTAAATTGCGACGTCGTGATCCTTCTTATCTTCAAAAGGAACCCCAGCATCATACCCATAGAAAGTATTTGGAAGGAAGATGAAAAGCCCAACAAACATCGCTACCAAAGGCCTTCTTAGCTGGAATGATTTTCTCATTCCGCTTAATCTGTCCCTGAATCTGTATTGATCTTCTCCCTGGGCATCCATGTGCCCGATTACCATGATCAAAGCCAATAGAATAATTGTAGATAGTACTCCGACCAAGATACTTACAGTGAAGAACAACCACACACCAGCAATCACAGATACAAGAGAGAGCCAGTAGAAGAGATCTCCACGTTTTCCCCAGAATGCTTTCCAAGCAGTAATTATTGCGGGGAAATCAGCCCATTGAATGATTAGCCACGTTATCCAACCACTGATAAGTGACACAACGGGCGTTGCATTGAAAATAAATCTGACCGCAGACTGAGCCATATAGATTGATACTAACGCCCAAATCATGACGAATAGATAGTCCTTCTTCCAGATGCTCTGGTTGAAGAGTTGATATGCCATCCAGAATATACCAAAGATTCCCAGCCAGATAGATACAGGGCCAAAGGCAAATATGAAATCAGCAAATTTAGGAGCCTGAGCCTCTGCAATTGTGTCGAACAGTTTCGTTCTAACGAAGTATCCCTGGCCACTGAATAGCAAAAATCCAAGATCCTCAAATACATAAGTCAAGAGAAGATAGATCGCACCGGCCATCCCCACAGAAGAACCGATTACCAGAAGCCATGGAAGATCACGTGTAGCGACCATTAGTAATGAAAGTAGAATATATCCAAGCAGAATGTAGGCAGGTGCTTCCCACCAGGTTCCTACGAATCCCATTGTGTTATAGTAAGGATAGGAAAGGACAACAGGCATCGATAAGGTAACAAGTCCTAGGGATGCAGTGGTCAAGCTATCAACTCTACGGAACGCGTTGATTAGCATTTGGAATCCGAGATAAATGGCGATGATTGCCATGATATATGGGAATCCTTTCCAACTCATTGAAATCATAGTGATTGTCATACCTGCCAATCCAGCGTACCCAAGAGCCAGTCTCTCAGAACTAGTGAATTTCATAACACCTTTCTTCACTTCTTCCCAGTCACTCCAACTGGAAACCCATTTCCTGTCGTTGGCAACTGTCAATGCTTTCATGAAGAAGAAATAGGCAGTTGTTCCGAATAGTATAACGTAAGAATCGTGGTCAGCAAGAGCCAAACTTGAGTGACTTACATGTCCTGAATTCACACCTATAAGGAATGCACCAACCAATCCAGCCTCTTTTCCAAATTGAGCCCTTCCAATGGCATATACAGGGAAAATAATCAAGGCACCATAGAGAGCCGGCAGAACTTCCATTGACCACCAAACAGATTCTTCCTCGGAACCAAAAAATGGTGACATCGCCAGACCAATTATGGCAATTGACCAGTCAAATAATGGAGGTCTGTTGTTATTTGCACCATAGGGATAATTCAACATCGGATCTCTTTCAAGATGCTCTCCATTTTCTGCTACATAGTCAACAACCCGTTTGTGATAGTAAGGGTCACTGCCTCCAGTAAGCTCAAAACCATCTTCTGTGGCAGCTTCAAAAGTCCAAGCAGTTCTAATGTAAAGTGAGAAAAGGAAAATTGCAAGCAACATTAGGACAGTCTTCCAGTTCACTTTCTCGATTTTACGTAATTTCACCTCATTTTCTTCAGAGCTCGCTCTTCCAAAAGCTGAAGGTAAGCGAGGGCGAAAGCGACTTTTTGACTTAGAGTCACGTCTACGACGTGTTTGTCTTGCCATTGATGTTGTGTCCTTTTTGTCTCAATATGATTCTGAGACGGATTGGGCGCCACTCGGATGGTTATATAAGCTCTACTCTAAAAATCGTGCTTAATTCGAAGACAGAAGTTTACCTACACAGTCGCCAAAACCTATCTGATAACCTTCACCTTGACACCATCCCTTCAACATCACAGTGTCTCCATCTTCCAGTGCCAGTCTCTCTTCACCACTAGACAGTTTTATTGGTTCAGTCCAACCCCACGTGAGTTCTAACATGGACCCTCGATTATTCTTTTCAGGTCCAGAGATTGTTCCACTCGCTAATAGATCTCCTGTTCTAAGATTACATCCAGTTATAGTATGGTGTGCCAATTGCTGACACATATCCCAGTAAAGATAGTTGTAGTTGCTTGTAGATATACAATCATAAGAATCCATCTTCTCAGTCTTTAGATAGATGCCAAGATTGATGTCAAAGGTACTGTCTTTGGTGTTAACCAGATATTCAAGAGGTTCAGGATCCTGTTCGGGGCCCTTACATCGGAATGGTTCTAGTGCTTCTAGCGTTATTATCCACGGTGACACAGTCGTTGCAAAATTCTTGGCCAAGAACGGTCCAAGAGGTTGATATTCCCAAGCTTGAATGTCTCTAGCTGACCAATCATTTACGAGTGCTAAACCGAATATGTGTTCTTCAGCACTATCTACGGATACAGTTTCACCAAGATTATTTCCAGTCCCTACAAAGACTCCCATTTCAAGTTCAAAATCCATCCTTTTACTGTTACCAAAAGAAGGCGCAGACTTGTCAGGGGCTTTAGACTGGCCTTTTGGGCGTACGACATCAGTTCCATTCAGGACAACAGAGGATGCACGACCGTGATACCCCACAGGTAAGTGCAACCAGTTTGGCATCAGCGCATTCTCTGGCCCTCTGAATATAGTTCCAACATTTGATGCGTGTTCTCGTGAAGAGTAGAAATCCGTGTAATCCCCAATATCTATGGGAAGTTGCATTTCGACATCATCCATAGGAATCAAAACTTTGCTTCTAAGTTCATCATTATCTCTGAGATCACCATTTTCTTGACTTAGCAGTTTGCTTATGACCAATCTGGTCTCTTTCCATGCCTTTCTACCCATTGACATGAAAGCATTCAATGTAGGTTCATGAAATACCTCAGTCCCTTCTACTTCTGAACCACTGAATGCTCCGGCCTCATCAAGTAGTGCAAGGTCTACAACATGATTACCAATCGCTGTCGCAACATGTAGATCCCCTCCTCCTTTTGGACAGAAGATACCAAATGGAATATTTTGTATTGGAAAATCTGAGTTTTCCTCTATTTTCACCCATGATTTGAGCTTCGGGTCGTGTGTTTCGTCCATTACATCCATCCCAGTTGTTTCAAGTCATC
>CAYSOH010000065.1:0-5604 GCA_964432625.1 uncultured archaeon | reverse complement strand
GGCCTCCCTGAAAGAAGAGCTGCGGAGTGGTTGAATCAATTTGGTGAGGCACCTCTTGATGACGTACCACTCGATGATAAGGAAAAAAAGATTGTTATTGGATGGTTGAAACGTAAGAAATTTGCGGAGTTAGAGAAGACTGACGAAGGTCTAAAGCTAATTCCAACAGGCAATCTAGATGAAACGCCTGATGAACCATTACTGGTTTTGTTGAAGCGAACTCCAATATCAGAAGATGAGATTGACAAGGAAGCTTTGAGTTTACTCAAAGGAAGGCAATTACTCGATACTAAAGAAGAAATCACCAGAAAGTTTAGCTTAACTAAGGAAGGGAAGGCATTCGATTTGAAAAGCTTAGATGAGGATATAATCGGTGAACTAACTCCTGAAATGATTCAATCTGGTTTGTGGAAAGATAAAAGTTTTCAGAAATATAGGTTGGATACAAATATTGAACCCACCGATCATGCAACTACACACCCACTGACGCGTTTTACTGAAGAAATTCGATCCATATTTCTTCAAATGGGATTCACAGAAATAGAGGGCGATTATGTAGAGTCTGCCTTCTGGAATATGGATGCACTTTTTATTCCACAGGATCATCCCGCTAGAGAACTCCAGGATACATTTTACCTTTCAGAACCAGCTTCTTTTGTAATAAATGAGAAGGAGACTATGGAGAAAGTGAAGGCAATTCATGAAGACGGAGGTGATACAGAATCAATAGGGTGGGGCAGTGATTGGAGTATTGAGGCGGCTCAACAAGCTCTTCTGAGAACTCATACAACAGTTGGTACAATTCGTTATCTTTCTGAGCACTCAGAACCTCCAATTCGAGTTTTCAGTGTTGGTCGTGTTTTTCGTAGAGAAGCATTAGATTCCACACATTTGCCAGAATTCACACAAGTAGAGGGGATAATTGTTGAACCAGAAGCCAATTTTGGAATGCTCATAGGCGTTCTGAAGGAATTTTATCGTAGAATGGGGTTCCCAGATGTACGTGTCCGTCCAGCTTATTTCCCATATACAGAACCTTCAATGGAAGTGGAAGTAAAATTCGGAGATAGTTGGCTTGAACTTGGTGGTTCTGGTATATTCCGTCCTGAAGTCACAGCACCTTTTGGTATAGACTGTCCAGTATTAGCATGGGGTTTAGGTCTAGAAAGGTTGGCAATGTTACGCCTAGGTATAACTGATATCAGAATGCTGTATCAGAGCGATCTCCAGTGGCTCAAGGAGACTATCTAAGCTATACTGATACTGACTCTTTTTATTACGATATCATCGCCTTTTCTAACAAAAGTAACATAAGATTCACCGGGGTTAATTCCTAAATCTTCTTCAACCCATTTTGGGAGATATATTCTTCTGTTGATATCGTACTTCTTAACATCAGTAACTGGCATGTTCATATCTCCTTATTAGTCATACACTCTAAAAGGATTATGGGTGATTAGGGTAAATGTAGTGTTAATTTTATCTTCACACCGCCATGAGTAATGTGATGTCATCAGTACGCGTCACAGTGACAGGGGCAGCTGGTCAGATATGTTACAGTTTGCTCCCCAGAATTGCAGCAGGCGAGATGTTTGGACCTAATACCAAAGTCTCGTTACAACTACTAGAGATTCCTCCAGCTCTTGATGCTCTGAAAGGAGTCGCCATGGAATTACAAGATTGTGCCTTTCCATTGTTGGATAATGTTATTGTAACATCAGATCCTGACGAAGCATTCAGCGGCTCAAGTTTTTGTCTTTTAGTTGGCAGTAAGCCCAGGGGTCCAGGTATGGAAAGATCAGATCTGTTACAGGATAATGGGAAAATATTTGTTGGACAGGGTAAGTCTATTTCTTCCAATGCGGCAGATGATTGCAGAATAGTTGTTGTTGGTAATCCATGCAACACGAACTGCATGATTGCAGCTTCTCAATCAGATAGATTTGGTCCGGAGCGTTTCACAGCCATGACTCGTCTAGACCAAAATCGCGCTGTTGCGATGCTTGCTGAAAGAGCAGGAGTCGACGTCACTAAAGTATCTAGGATGGCTATTTTTGGTAACCACAGTCCTACTATGTTTCCCGATTTTTCAAACGCACTTATTTCTGGTCAACCAGCAACTGACGTTATATCAGACCATGACTGGCTGAGAGATGAATTCATCCCATCAGTAGGAAAAAGAGGTGCTGCAATTATCAAGGCTCGTGGCCTTTCAAGTGCAGCTTCAGCCGCTAATGCACTAATAAACCATGTTCGTAGCTTGAATACAGTTAGTGATGAGATTCATTCAATAGTAGTTTGCAGTAAAGGAGAGTATGGTTTTGACGAGGGAGTTTGGGCAGGTATGCCAGTCCGTACAATTTCACCTGGTAAATATGAAGTAGTAGAAGACTTTGAGCATAATGAATTCGCTAAAGAATCAATAGCCAAGACAAATTCTGAGCTTGTTTCTGAAAGAGAAATGGTGTCTGACTTCCTTTAGACAGGTCCAGCGTTAGCATAATTTCCAACGCTCTCGTACTTAACAAAATTATTCTTGAAAAGTTCAACTAGTTCCTTGGCTTTGGAATCGTAAGCATCTTTGTCATCCCACGTATTTCTTGGATTTAGTATATTATTCTCAACGCCAGGCACAGATTCAGGAACTAGAACTCTGAATATTGGATCAGGTTTGAACTCAACATCTTCTAATTCATTGTTTAGTATGGCAGATAACATTCTCCTAGTAACTGGTAGATCTATTCGGTTTCCAATACCATAAGAACCACCACTCCAGCCTGTGTTGACTAACCATGCTTGGGCCCCATGTTTCTTCAATTTCTCACCTAGTAACTCTGCGTAAGCAGTAGGATATTGAGGCATAAATGGCGCTCCAAAACATGTTGAGAAGGTTGCCACAGGTTCAGTAATTCCCCTTTCAGTTCCCGCAACTTTAGCAGTATAGCCACTAAGGAAATGGTACATTGCCATTTCAGGCGTTAACTTTGAAACAGGTGGCAGAACACCAAAAGCATCACATGTCAGAAAAATCACGTTTTTAGGATGTCCACCCTGCTCTGATGGCTCAATGTTATCAATATAATTGAGAGGGTAAGAAACTCTTGTGTTTTCAGTTATAGATCCGTCACTATAGTCAACAGTTCCATTATCATCAGTAATGACATTTTCTAGTAAAGCACCTGGTCTGATTGCATTATAGATGTCAGGCTCTTTGTTTGGATCAAGATTGATTGTTTTGGCATAACATCCGCCTTCAAAATTGAAGATTCCTTCATCAGACCATCCATGTTCATCATCTCCAATTAATCTTCTGTCTGGGTCAGTTGAAAGTGTGGTTTTTCCAGTTCCACTCAGACCAAAGAATAGTGCAGAATCATCATTTTCGCCTATGTTAGCTGAGCAGTGCATAGGCATAATGCCCTTGAGAGGTAAATAGAAATTTAGTGCTGAGAAAACAGATTTCTTGATTTCACCACCATATTCAGTTCCTCCAATTATAGCCATTTTCTTTTCTAGATTTAATACAATAAAAACTTTTGAATTAAGGCCCAGTTCTTTCCAGTTCTTAATTTCTGTAGAGTAAGCGTTTAGAATTGTGAATTCAGGAATAAACCCATCCAATTCTTCAGGCGTGGGCCTGATAAACATGTTGTGAGAAAAATGTCCTTGCCATGCTTTCAGAGTTACAACTCTTAATGGAAGCTGATATCTTTTGTCAGCTCCTGCAAATCCATCGAACACGAAAAGTTCTTTGCCATTCATTTCATTTTTGACCTGCTTTTCAAGTTCGTCAAATGATTCCTCACTTAGTGGCTGGTTAATTTCTCCCCAGTCAATTAGTTCTTCAGTAGGCTTATTTCTGACTATGAATCGATCATTTGGAGATCTTCCTGTGTATATTCCAGTGCTGACAATCACAGTATCATTATCAGATAATTTTCCTTCTTTTCTCTTGAGTTCTTGTTCTCTCCACTCTTCTTGTGTAAGATTGCAATTTAGAGCTGAGGGAATAATACCCATTTGCTCCATTTCACTGAACATAGGCGGTCGCACGCGAAACCGTATTTATAATTGAGGGATGGCATTTAGTACTGCAGTGTTTAGACAGCCCTCGAACTCCAAGACATACTTTCTTACTAGGGCCGGTGGTCTAGGGGTTATGACGTCGCCCTTACAAGGCGAAGATCGGCGGTTCGATTCCGCCCCGGCCCACCATTCACGGCGCAGGCAGAAGATGTTAGGTCAAAATTTCTTGATTGATCAAAATATTGCAGACCGGATTGTTTCTGAGGCATCAATAATACCTGATGAGAAAGTTCTGGAAATTGGTCCAGGAAGAGGTGTTTTAACTGAAAGGCTCGTAACTAAATCAAAGCTGTTGGCAGTTGAAAAGGATAGGTGGTTAGCAGTAGTACTGAAGCAGAAATTTAGTGAGCAAGCCGAGATTGTAGAAGCTGACATTCTAAAATTTGATATTCCCGAAATTGATGTAATAGTCGCAAATCTTCCATATTCAATATCATCACCAATACTTTTCCGTTTGTTTGACTACGATTGGAATCGTGCTATACTTATGTTTCAGGAAGAATTTGCAAACCGATTAATCGCTAAACCTGGTTCAAAGACCTATGGACGTTTGTCAGTTATGGCTAATCACTATGCTAAGACTACCAAACTATTCAAAGTATCTAAAACCGCATTTCAGCCTCAACCCAAAGTTCACTCTCAAGTCGTAAGACTGGTTAGGCATAAACCAGACTATGAATTATCGGATTTCAAGACTTTTTCAAAAGTTGTCAAGTCCGTATTCACACATAGGCGTAAGAAAATTCGTAATTGTCTTAAACTTACTTTTCCAGATTTGGAAATTAATGATCTAAATTTTGTTGATGAAAGAGCCGAGGTTCTATCACCCAGCCAAATAGCAGACTTGTCCAACCAAATATTCAAGAGATTATCAGAATAACTTTTTCAGTAAAAGCATATCTGTTAGACTTGCTTTCACTTTCAGATCGCCCTTCATGTATGCTTTAACAGGTGACATTTCCCTTTGAATTAGAGCTATTAGTGTTTCCGAGTTTGCAGTAACTACCAAATCTGCAGTGCTATCCTCAGTTCTAACAAAGTCTTCTATTCTTAGGTCTTCTAATTTACTGGCATAGGTATCTCCATCCGAAACACAGATACATATCGTTCTATTTTTTCCTTCAATCATTTTAGAGAAGTTGGGCTCATTATCTATTCTAGAATTAAATTCTATTACCTTTTCATCAAGCAATTCTGATACATTATTACTCATTAATTTCACCGAAGTCTTCTAGTGTTTTTACAGGACGTATTCGCTCTAAAGTTTTCCAACTTTTGCGAGTTCCAGTAGGCCACTTCCCATTATCAGCGTAGAAGCTCTTCAAAAACTTAATTGTTTTTTTATCAGAGGGATATCCACTTCCAAAATCTCCTATTTCGCCTTTTATTTTTTCAACTTCTCTTTCTCTTGTTTCCTTAGCTATTATGGATGCAGCAGCCACCACGTCTATTTTTGCATCGGCTTTATGCATTGATATAACATCAGTATCATTTTCATTTGTTAGTTTTTCTTTGATT
>CAYSOH010000064.1:0-5608 GCA_964432625.1 uncultured archaeon | reverse complement strand
CCGTTACCGATTTCTCTTTTGGCTTTGCACTTTACGCAATATCCTTCCATGCTCTACAAGCGGAGAATCGTCAATATAAAGCAACCGGCAGAGTTGTTTTAGTGACTGTGGCCAATTAAGGTTGTCAAAAAGATGAGAACCATACCTAATATGACAAACCAAACTGGAGCGTCATGATTATGATCATGGCTATGAACTTCAGGAAGTACGTCTATAGTTGCAACATAGATGAAAGTGCCTGCTGAAAATAGCAATGCTAGACCTATATTATCGTCGGTAGCAAAGGAGGTGTCCTTAAGTGCAAAAAAGGTCAGAACGGCCACTATAGGTGATGATAATGCAAAGAAAATCAAGTACAATTTTGCCTTTGAATCCTCTATGTTAATATGTTTCAAGAAAGAAGAAAGGCCAAAAGCTGCAGGTCCCTTATGAAGCATAATTGCTACGAATACAATCAAACCTGTTTCTGTGCTGCTAGATACTGAAGCTCCGACGGCGAGTCCGTCCGCTGCAGCATGAGCTATTAATCCAATTGTTGCTGAAAGGCCTAAAAGATCTTTATCTTCATCATGGTGGACTGCGTGTGGTAAACCAAAAGTCTCTAACAAAAGCATTAATACAAAACCAAATAAAATTGCTAAACCCAGAGTTGAAGTCTCAATGTGACCTTCTTCATCATGTGAATGGGCACTAGCTGTGATTAACTCTTCAATTTCCTCTAAGCCCACTGTAGCACTAATTTCGCCCTCTTCTACTTCTTCTATAACATGAAGTACTGATTCAGAAAGTGATTCTTCGGTAGATTCTTCTTCGTGTGAATCTTCATGCCCGTGTTCATCATGGCCTCCAACTAACGTTTCGATTTCTTCTATGGCCTGGTCTGCATCAATATCTCCGTGTTCAACTTCGAGCAACACTAGGGCAATCGATCCTGCGATTTTGCTATCGTCATCTTCATGGTCTTCAAAGAGTTCTAACGCTTCGGGTATTACTACAAGAAAAGCTGACGCAATCAAAACTCCGGCACCTATAGCTGTTAATTTTTTAAGATTTTTTGATGATAAGTCTAAACTTAATGGGATGTACCCGAAAGCAGCTACAGATATGAACATAATAACTGCAAAAACAAATACTAGCGTTTGTGGATCCATCTAACAGCACCCCAATTCACAATTGCAGTCTGCATCCGCTTCATGTTTATGATTGTGTTCACATTCAGGATACAATGCATCAATAGCCCCTTCATCTAGAGACCATTTTAATAAATCTGAGATTAATTGAGAACGATTTATTCCTTCAATTGAAATTTTCCAACCGTCTAACTGTTGCACTAGTGGAGCTGGAAGATCTGCTGAAACTTTGGTTAAAGCGTACCTTGAACGTCTTGACATGAATTAATCGATTATAATGTATTATAAATAGATTACGATTGTATTACGATTGTATTATTATAGGCAAAAAATAATAAACTCATGCCTAATAAACAATGACATATGAACGAAAATACTATGCAAATTATTGTGGCTTTAGTGCTAGTCAACCTAGTTGCATGGGGAGGATACAACTACATGCAAGAAGAATCCACTAAGGAATACATCGATAGGATTATCTATCAACAACCTGATGTAGAAATTGCTAATGTTACTGTGATAATTAATTACAACGGAGCTGAAGTAAACGCAACTGCTAATACCAATATTACAACTGTAAGTTATAATGTAACTGTAATTGATGATACGTCTGCATTCAATGCAACCCTAGAAGCAAGTAAAGGAAATTTTCAAGTTACATTTAGTTGGCACCCCACTTTGGGAGTATTCATAAATGTGATAGATGGCATTCCTGGAACTTGTGCATATTGGGAACTTCTCCATAATGGTGAAAACTCAATGTTAGGAGCTTCTAGCTTAATATTGCAAGAAAACGATTCAATTACTTGGAAATACAATACTGATTATTGTTAATCTGTAGCAAAAATCATATCATCGCTCTTGAAAGCTTTGAATTCTAGTGCATTACCACAAGGATCAAGAAAGAACATTGTAGCCTGTTCCCCAGCTTCACCTTTGAAACGAATGTGAGGTTCAATAATGAAATTCATGCCCGAAGACTTCAAACGTTCTGATAAGGACTCCCAATCCTCCATATCTAGAATCACACCAAAGTGACTCGCTGGAACGTCATCGCCATCGACTGGATTTGTCTGTACGCTCTCTACTTTGTCAATCAAATGGGCAACAACTTGATGCCCATACATATCAAAATCTATCCATCTATCAGAACTACGGCCTTCTCTGCAGCCTAAAATATTGATGTAAAATTCACGTGTTTTTTCGAGATCGTCAACAGGAAAGGCAAGGTGAAATGGTCGCATTAACCTGCAATAATCTGCTCTTTTTAGGAATTCTCTTAAGTAGAATAAGCCAAACTGCTAGAATAATGGACCAACTTACATGGACGATACTGTTGGTTGTTTACGGAGCCTTTGTTGTATTTGGCACTAAATGGATCTATGAATTCATGATGTCCCAGAACATGAAAGAAAATGTTGCGATTTATTACAATCGAAAAATATTGCATATGTTCTGTGGAGGCTTAATTGGAATGGCTGCGCCTTTTGTATTTGATGAACCAATTTATGCATTGTATATCGGTGTCGCTTTCACAATAATCACATACATACCTTACTACACAGGGCATCTTCTCTACTGGGTACAAACCAATGATAACAAAAACGACGTGAATTTTTGTTTCATGGCTGGAGCGTCTGTTTATATTCTTTGGGAATTGCTTGGCGATCCATACTTGGCCATCATCCCTCTACTATTCATGGCGTTTGGCGATGGAGTAACTGGAATAGCACGAAATATCAAATTCGGATACCGAACCAAGAATCCAATTGGAAACGTTTTCATGGCTATTGTCTGTATACCTATGGGATATTACCTAGGAAGTCTAGCCGATCCTGCATTGCCAATGTGGGGAGTCATTGCAGCCATTATTGCGACAATCGTAGAGAGGTATGAATTCGGCCCCATAGATGACAATGTTTTGATTACAGTGAGTGCAACAATTGTAATGTTTGTTGGAAGTGAAATCGGACCTCTAACCTGAAAATTCTTCTACCATCTTCAAATAAACTCTGAAAAACAAGAATATTGTTAATGCCAAAAATACAACTGCTTTAGGAATTTCGAATTTTAGCATACCTGTGTAATCTGCACCATGTCGATATCTAACAATTTCTCTCTCTAATAAAATGATAGATATGGTGGATAATATTAACAATATTATAGTTAATAATTGAAATTTCGGAAACAGTATTCCACGAGATGACGAGAAGAATAAATCTAATGCAACAAATATGACTGAAAGTGTTGTCAAGAACCCCATTGTAACTGAATAGAAGGAAGATGCAAAAGAGGTCAAGACTATCTCTTGGCCGCTGTCTTTTGACTTTATCCATTTATCACGGGATCCATACTTTAGAAATGCTGAATTTGCCCCAGTAAATGATATCAAAAGTAAACCAAAATATGGTATGGAACGCTTGTAAAATTGATTCATAGGTTTTTCCCATCCAACAAAATTACCATCTAACACTGAATCATGGAGGTTGTTTGCTCCCTGTTGAGTAACGTCAAGGGATGTGAACACTAAGACATAATCATTCTCTGGATTGACAATTATGCGTTGTCCATGTAAACCTGATGCAATGTAAAAACCATCGTGTATCCACCACAAGTACCCATAATCACCTGAGGGTTGAACTGAATAGACGAAATCTACACTGTCTGGAATGTGTCCTGAAGTTGATTCTTGAACCCATTCTTTGGATATTAGTTGTTCACCCTCCCAAACACCTTCTTGTAAGAATAATTGACCGAATTTGGCCATTTCTCTAGATGTCAAATATAGGCCAAAACCTCCATACGCTAAGCCTGAATCATCTGTCCCCCACCTAGGATTTTCAATTCCTAAAGGATGGAAAAGAGTGCTGTTTGCGTAATCCAGAAAAGACATGTTGGACTGTAGTTCAATTATTCTATTCAGAATTGATGGGGCTTGAGAATCATAGACCCATGACGTACCTGGTTCTCGACTAACTGGACTATTGAGTACATGGAGTGCAACTGACCCCTCTACAGGGGGCGCAAGAGTGGGGTCCACTCCATAGTCAAACCCAGA
Source organism: uncultured archaeon (assembly GCA_964432625.1). Taxonomy (GTDB): domain Archaea; phylum Thermoplasmatota; class Poseidoniia; order MGIII; family CG-Epi1; genus CG-Epi1. The sequence goes on along the minus strand of CAYSOH010000064.1, from coordinate 1,420 downwards.
CGTCATTGTCAATATGTGCTTAATTGTAATATTTTGCTTTTCAGGTGAATCATTTTCAAATGTTGTGTTTGGAAAATAACTGACGATTGAATCGTCTACGCTGCCAACAAGTCCTTGGTCTATAGCTATTCCAACAAGAGCTGAAGTAAAACTCTTAGTTACTGAATAAGTATTGAACTCCGTACTATAACTAAAATCATTGTAGTATTTTTCTCTGACAATGGTTCCTTGATTTACCACTATTACGCTGTTTGCAGGATATTCATAATCGTCTATGTTCTTTAGCATCAAGTCAAATTCCGCAGACATTTCAAACTGGGATTCAGTATCAACTGTCCAACCATCATTTTCAATATCGTAATTCTTCTCGCCAGCATACTCATAATAGGAGAAAAGATCGCGGAAATGACTGTTGTGGTATGCAGTCATTAAAAGAACAAGAACTATTGTAAACGCGATAAAGGCTTGGCTCTTGTTATAATTATTCAATTTAACCCGGAAGTTTGTGTGGTTTGGCTAAATTCCCTTCCATAAGTTTGATTTCATCTATACCGCTTATCACTATTTTCGGATCCTCTTCTAACTCAGAATCGTCTATTTTACCTTCGTAATCCATTCTAGAAAGAATGTGTTTCATACAATTTATTCTTGCCCGTTTCTTATTGTCAGATCTTATGATTGTCCAGGGAGATAGGCTTGTATTTGTCTCAAGAAGCATCTGGAACTTGCGCATAGTATATTCCCCCCATAACTCCTGTGCTTGCATATCAACTGGCGATAATTTGTATTGCTTTAATGGATCCTTGGCTCTCTTCTCAAACCTTTTTAATTGCATTTTCTTTGAAACTGAGAAATATAATTTTATCAAAATTATTCCTTCTTTAGTCAATATTCGTTCAAAAACAGGAGAGTATTTCAGAAAGCGTTTGTGCTGTTCATCCGTACAGAACCCCATCACTGGTTCAACCATTGCTCTGTTGTACCAACTTCTATCAAAAAGAACAATCTCTCCTGCCGATGGCAAGTGATCTGTGTATCTCTGGAAATACCATTGTGTTCTCTCACGATCACTAGGTTTCTCCAAAGCCACAACTCTAGCTCCTCGAGGATTTAGATGTTCACGAATACGTTTGATTGTACCGCCCTTTCCTGCTGCGTCACGGCCTTCAAATAGCATTACTATGCGCTGGCCAGTCTTCCTGACATGAGTTTGTAATTTCAATAATTCTATCTGTAACTTAAGTTTTTCTTGTTCATATTCAATCGTGGATTTGGGAACCCAAATCTGGACTTTCTTGTCTGACGCCTTAGAATCTTGGTTCTTCAAAGCCTCTCCTTCAGATAACTTAACCTTAGTTGATTTGGTCACGGGAAGCTCGCACGGTACCCCCTTAATATAATATTTATTATTCTAAATTTC
>CAYSOH010000063.1:0-5725 GCA_964432625.1 uncultured archaeon | reverse complement strand
GATAGTCTACGAAGTGAATTTGCAGATAGATTCAGAAGTAGCAGATGAATATGCAGAATGGCTTAAACCTCACATAGAACAAATCCTCGAATTGGAAGGTTTCCAGCATGCCGACTGGTTTGTTTGTGATTCAGAGAACGATAAGGCCCATTGGTCGATTAGATATCATCTAAACAAGCGCAGTTCACTTGCTAGCTATCTCGAGAATCACGCCCCTGCATTGATACAGGAGGGCGTTGACAAATTTGGGGAACATCTGACTTCTAATAGACGAATAATGTCTCTTAGAAACTAACCTAGACCAAAGTATGGATATCGTATTGCATCATACAATGCCCTGCTGATAGGCTTTCTTTTTCCAAGTCCACCAGGCGTTACACCCAAGAATAAATCAGCAAATATTTCACATAGTTTCTCATCTCGATAGCCATAGTACACCATTCTCTCAGGTAATTTTAGAGCCATGAGTGCAAAGAAGGACAAATCTCTCAACTCTTTACCAAATACTTTATTCCAATCTCGGTGGTATTGATCCAGATGTTTTTGAGAGAAGTCGCCCGTTTCCAGTGCTTTCTTGATAGTATTGATTGCAATCTTACCAGCATGCATTCCATAGTATATTCCTTCACCAGACAAAGGTGAGACCATTCCAGCAGAATCACCTACAAGCAATGTATTGTCCATTGTTGTAGCTTTTATTGGTCCATCAAGAGGAAGTGGCGCGCCTTTCACAGGAGGGATGTCTTGGTCCTTTGGAAAATATCCATCTTTTTTCAGTAATTTGATATAATCCTCCCATATTTCCTTTACCTTTACGGATTTGATGGTCCGATTGTATCCTCCAAATCCGATATTCAAGATATCCTGTTTTGGAAATACCCAACCATATCCCTCTATACCTCCAGGTTTGAAATGAACTAGTAAAGAGCGATTATCTCCATAGACATTGTCAACGAATTCTTTTCCAACGACAGGTTCCCACATCAATGCAGTTCCCATCTGGTTATCACTCCAAGGTTTGATTTTCCTTTTTTCACGAACCATTCCAGCCAGTTTATCGTTGGGTCCAGTTGCACCGATTACCATATTTGAATGAAATTCACCTTTGGATGTTTTCACAGTCACACCACCATTAAATTCGAAGTCACTGACTCTAGTTTCAGTCATAATTTCAGCTCCAACATCTCCAGCTGCTTCTAGGACGGCGTTATCAAATACTTCACGAGTTATGTTCCAGGGAGTACCCACTGGGAATTCAAAATCAATCTTGTATTTCATTGATGGTGAATAGAGATTCACATCATTGGATGGGCATTCAATAATCGGTTTGATGTATGGTTCTAGCTCAGGTAATTCATCGAATAATCTTGCAGTGAGCAAACCTCCACAGGCCTTGTCTCTAGGGAATTTAGATTTGTCAATAACCAGTACTTTCATTCCAGCTTTGGCAGCATAGAATGCCGTTGTAGCTCCGCTTGGCCCTCCTCCACAAACAATCACATCATATTCATTCATTGCTTTCTACCCAATTCTTGTATGGTTCATGCGAATCATCCCATGGGAATGATACGATTGCAGGCATCGAGTAAGGGTGGTTCTTAACAATATACTTTTCAAGATCCTCAAACTTTTCCTTAGAGGTTTTTATGAATAGTACATGTTCAGTATCATCCTTCATTTCACCTTTCCAGGAGTACACAGTTCTGACCGGCCAGAAGTTACAACAAGCAGCTAATTTAGCTTCAACTACTTGTTTTGCTATCTCCTCTGCACACTTCTCATCAGGAGTTGTAGTGTATACTGTGATACCCATGTTATCGTCTATTTCGAGCATGTTTAAATAGCCCCCCTTTCGTAGACGCGGACCCACGTGGTAACCCGTGACTAATGAAGACAATCGTCTGAAAGAGGTAAAAAAATGGCAAATCCATTATTTGTAACATACGAGGCTCCAACGGAGCTATCTGAGAAGGCATATCTAGCCACCGAAACAGCTCGTGATGGTGGTAAGGTTCGCAAAGGTTCCAATGAAGTAACCAAATTGATCGAAAGAGGTCAGGCAAAACTGGTCGTAATGGCCCTTGATGTTGAACCTCCTGAGATTCTAGCACATCTTCCAATGCTGTGTGAAGAGAAACAGATTCCTTACACCTATGTCCCATCTAGGGATGAGCTTGGAAAGGCTGCAGGACTGAAGGTAACTACAGCAGCTATTGCGATAACTGAGATTGGAAAGAAGAAGGGATCTTTGGAAGAGGTCGTTAAAGCAATCGAGGCAGCTAAGAAGTAAGATTCATGGACGGAATTCCAGCACAAGTAGTTGAAGTACTCGGACGAACCGGGATGAGAGGTGAAGCCTCTTCTGTGAAGGTTAGAGTATTAGCTGGTGACGATCGTGGTCGTATAATTCGAAGAAACGTCATAGGTCCAGTTGCTATAGGTGACCAACTTCTGTTGATAGATTCATCCAGAGAAGCTAAGGCATTGGATAGGAGATAGGTATGGCAGAGACCAAGAAATGTTCATTCACAGGTAAGCCTATTCCACCAGGAACTGGTATGATGTATGTCAAGAAAACTGGTCAGGTCCTTTATTTCATAAATTCCAAGGCCAAGAAGAATTATTTGAATTTGAATAGGGTCCCATCCCGTACAAAATGGACAGACACAGCGCGTAAGTCGAGAGAGAAATGAGTAACGAAAGAACGTACGTAATGCTCAAACCAGATGCGGTACGTAGAAATCTTGTAGGAAATATTCTAGCTAGGTTCGAATCTACTGGACTAAAGATGGACTCACTCAAACACTTGAGCGTGACTCCTGAACAGTCTAGTGAACTCTACAAGGAGCATGAAGGTAAGCCATTCTATCAGGATCTTTTGAATTATATTCATTCTGGACCAGTGGTTGCCACTGTATGGTCTGGTCCATCTGCAGTTTCTATAGCTAGGAAGCTGATAGGGGCCACCAACCCGGCTGAGGCAGCACCAGGTACGATACGTGGTGATTTTGGACTTGTAATGGATGAGAATGTGGTCCACGGTTCGGATAGCGTTGCAAGTGCAGAGCGTGAAATCCCTATATTCTTCTCAGAATCGTAGGACATAGTTTTATTCCCATTTCTAATGGGAAAACGTAATGCCAGACCCATCCGATATCCGCGTTGGAGTTCTAAGAATTGAAGGGACTAATTGCGAAGACGAATCAGCCTTGGCTTTTTCTTCATTAGGCTGTCAAGCAGAGAAAGTTCATCTCAAGCAATTACTAGGTGAGGTTGAAAAATCTGAATGCCGTAACATAATGGATTATGACGCACTTTATTTTCCAGGAGGTTTCAGTTCCGGAGACTATGTTCGTGCTGGAGCTATCTTTGCATCACGAGTAAAATCAGGTTTGAAATCTCAAGTCGATGAGTATATAAATGATGGAAGGCCAGTTCTTGGTATTTGCAATGGATTTCAGATTTTGGTTGAATTAGGTGCACTTCCAGGTACAGATTCGGGCACTAGTAAGGTGCCGGACGCAGTCCTTCATACCAATGATTCAAGCCGTTTTGAGGCCCGTCATGTTCATTTATCAGTTGATCCAAATTCACACAGTTTTTTCACTAAAAATTATACCTCAAATCAGGTTTTGTCAGTACCAAATGCTCATGCCGAGGGTAAATTGATGATGGCTGATTCAAAATTCGTGGAGATTCAAGATAAGAATCAAGTGGCCTTCCGTTATTGTAATCCAGATGGGGACAGCAATCCAGGTTATCCTTGGAATCCCAATGGAGCAGCCTATGATATTGCAGGAATAACTAATCCTAAAGGTAATGTTCTGGGAATGATGCCTCATCCTGAGCGTGTTTTTCATGGATGGCAACATACTGACTGGACTTCTTCAGGACGAGATCCAGATGGTCCAGGTGACGGACGAGCATTGTTTGAGGGAGTAGTTGATTTCCTTTGCCAGTAGATGACCTAGAGGTTGCGATCCGTGCCTCTATCAGAGCTTCAGAGATTATGTTGGAGAGTTATGGAAAATACAAGCAACTAGATTTCAAATCTGACATAGATGTAGTCACTGAGGTCGATCACAAATGTGAAGAGGCAATTACTAAGATATTGAGAGAGGAAACACCAGAATATGGTATAATAGCCGAAGAAGGCACTAGTTTCCCGGGTGAAAAGGTATGGGTTGTCGATCCACTTGATGGCACAATCAATTTTTCTCACTCATTCCCTGTTTTCGGCCCATCTATTGGGCTATGCAAGGGTGATGAGGTTCTCGTTGGAGTTGTCACAGATCCATTACGCAATGAATTATTCTATGCAAAGAGAGGTTCTGGGGCATTTGTGAACGACTTATACAACAAGGGAACACCTAGGAAGATCCATGTTTCTGAGGTTAATGACCTGAAGAAAGCAATCATCAATTGTGGTCTCCCTTTCGAAAGACAGGACGAATATTACCAGAAAATGGGTGAGAAATTGGTTGAATTGCATAGAGATATACAGTCCATCAGATACTTAGGAGTAGCAGCCATAACATTGGCATACATTGCAGCCGGTAGACTGGAAGGATACATTGTTTCAGGCCCACATCCTTGGGATATGGCAGGAGGAGTTGTTATTCTTGAGGAAGCGGGCGGAAAAATAACTAATTTTCAAGGTGAACCATGTGCCCTAGATAACTTCGAATGGATGGCTACCAATGGTCATTTACACGACACGCTGGTTGACAGGTACAAGTAATTAATTTAGCACCGTTCTTTGGGAGTTTATGACAGATCAATTGTACGTGAAAATGAATGATGGCCATATGATTCCTGTTGTGGGGCTGGGTACTTGGAAATCAGAGCCTGGCGAAGCTACATACAAAGCAGTTTTGAATTCTATTAATGCAGGATATAGACACATAGATACTGCAAGAGCATATGACAATGAGGCCGATGTGGGTAGAGCAGTTAAAGATGCGGATGTTGTTCGAAAAGAATTGTTTATCACAACGAAATTATGGAATAGAAGTCATGGTTACGATGAAGCAATCAAAGCCTGTGAAAAGAGTTTAGAAAGATTAGGCTGTGAATACATTGATTTGTATCTCATTCATTGGCCACTGAAAGACAAAAGAAATGATTCTTGGAAGGCATTTATTGAACTACAGAAAAGAGGTCTTTGCAAGTCAATAGGAGTCAGTAATTTCACTATTGAACATTTGAAGGAATTAGAAGAAAAATTTGGAGTTATACCTGCAGTAAATCAGGTTGAATTTCATCCTTATCATTATCAAAAAGACTTATTAGAATATTGCAATTCTAAGAATATTATAATTGAAGCGTACAGTCCATTAGTCCATGCTAAAAGAATGGACGAAGAGCGTTTAGTCACAATTTCTGAGGAAATGGGCAAAACCCCAGCACAAATCCTGATACGTTGGGCAATGCAACGAGGGATGGTTGTTCTTCCAAAATCAGTTAATGAAAATCGAATAATTGAGAATTTTACGGTTTTTGATTTTGAAATCCCAGATTCTTTGATGAAACGCTTAGATGATTTGGATGAAAGGTACGTAACTTGTTGGGATCCACATAATCCTCCAGATTATGCCCCTGTTTAGTTAAAAAATAGATAAAAATTTAGAATATAGGGGATTTTATGCTAAATATATGTATGCAAAATGTATATTTATGCAAATTGCATACTTTTTTATAGCTATCTCTTACTGACGATAATATG
>CAYSOH010000062.1:0-5757 GCA_964432625.1 uncultured archaeon | reverse complement strand
AAAGATGAAACGCGTAAAACTCATTAATGACCCAGCTGAGCTGGTGGCACTTTTCCGAGCAGTAGATTCTGACGAGAGACGTAATGTAATGACTACATTGTCAGAGGGCTGGACGATGATTAGTGACTTAATAGACAAGTACGGAGAAGGCGCTCATGCTGCAATAACCTACTTCGAGAAGTTCAAATTGGTAGAGTCTCGCTGGGAGGTTAACAATGATACTGGAAGACCAGAGAAGGCCTATAGAACATTTTACAATGCGTTTCAAATATCAACATCTTTGACTTTTGATGAGGCTCAAGAACTACTTACGGTTGTCTTGATGACCGAGAAGGAATTCAAAGACATAGAGGCAAAGATTGTTGAAATGATTGGTTCAGAAGGTACTTTTGCCAATGATATTTCTAGAGATTTGAATATTTCTTCTCTAAAGTTGAAAGCTTTGGTTAGAAGAACAGTAGAATTTGATTTTAAAGGTCATAATATAGTTCCATTAAAAGAGGAAGAATGAACGAAGGCCCTGATATCGATGGTTCATTACCTGGACAGGAAATGGATGATGAAGTTTCAGAAGATGAGATAAGAAGGGAAGGTACAATTGAGTCAGAATCTTCTACTCAATCAGAGTTTGACTCTTGGGATTCCACTAGAAGTTCTGAAGCAGAGGAATCACTAAGGGGATGGTTGTATCTTGTTGCAGGTGCAGGATATGGTTTGCTTGTAGTTTATCTTTTGTTAGTAATATGGATGGGTTATCGTCTCCCAATTCTTAGCGAAGGAGAGATAGAGGATACTAATGGAGCACTTACTACTGCACTTCTTATTTCAGCAATGTTTTATGTTACTATTTGGTTTTTTATGTCTGGTAAAAATCATTCATATTTTACAGAAGATCCAGATAAAGCAAAATTCTATGCAGGAATTATTGGTTTAGCGTCATTTGTAATAATTGCATTGAGTTGGGCAGATTATAGTAGGGAGATGATTGTTTCAGCAATCCTCACCTCCGTTTCAACTTGGTCTTATATACGTTCTTCTCAGATGAAGGCCTGAACGGCGGGGATCGCATAGCCTGGCCAATTGCGTTAGATTCAGGTTCTAATCCTTAGTGGTACGGGGGTTCGAATCCCTCTCCCCGCACCATTCAATGTCTCCACATTGGTAAAATTGAGTCATAACCGGCTAGAGGGACTCCTGTCATTGCTGCAGTTTCCTGATTACTTGTTCTTAGATTCTCGGGACTTAAGTCCGAAATTTTGCCAACACCTAGTGAACCTACTTTTCCCGCTAGCTCACCGGCAAAGTCGTTTAGTTCTTTGTTAGTACATTCATTTTCCAAAAATATTCCAGAACATCCCAATGCTATCATTTTGGTTGCGGAGTCAGCATTAAGTTCTTTACATGATACTAACACAGTCATCTCTTTGCCATAAGCTCTAGCCGAGGATATTACCGCTTCAATAGGAATTTGTAAACTTGATAGTATAACACCATCTGCACCAGATTTTTCAATAGCTGTGAGATCGTTCTGTATATCTCCAGCGCATATCCTTACCATTATTGGCAATCTATTTGCAGTTCCTTGTCTTATAAGTTCCACAACAAAGGCCAAATCACTGGGCCTTATCATGTCGAGTCTTCTGTTTATGTCAGTCGAGGTAAGATCAATGATGGCCATATTAGCAGTTTCTAGATTGTCTGGAGCTTTTCCATTCAATTCCCATTCAGCATATGAGGGTGCATTTCCACCCTTCCAGAGCAAAGGGATAGTCAGGTTTAAGGGCTCTTCTTTGTTCGCGCCTATTGAAATAGATAAATCAAGTTCGTCTAATCCAGGCGTTCTTGGTCTTCTACTTAGAACGGCCGGTACTAACATCAATGTATCACAAATTGAATTGTATTCATTGTTCCTTGAGGGTTTTGAAGGTTTAATTTTACTCTTAATAGTTTTGAAATTTAGTCCACTGGGATCTACACCGTAATCTTGCAGCGTTTTCTTTATAACTTTCAGGTCACTTGGCGTGGAATTTTTACTTTCCATATTATCATTATTTTCAAATTCTCCACCTAGGAAAACTTTCCCCCCAGTCATTAGTTTACCAATAGTTCCTTCTACATCTCCACAAACAATAATTGTTCCTCCAGACATGCAGGTTGCAGCGTCACCTTGGACACTTCCGGAGATAATCAGGTCCCCTCCTTTCATCGAAGGGCCTGCATTTCCTTCTACTGAGCCTTGTACTACAAGAGTCCCTCCAGATAACGAATGTCCAGTCCCCTCCCCACAGTTTCCATTGATTATTATCTCTCCTTTAATCATTCCATTACCAACAAATCGACCTGCATTTCCATTCAATACAATTCGGCTTCCATTGTTAAGGCCAGCTAGATTATCTCCTGCATCTCCATCAAAGGTGAGATCCTTTCCTGCAGGCATGTTCACAGCTATACAAGGTTGTGATGCAAGGTTAGTAACCTTTGCAGATTGATTAGTACCTAGTCTCTTGCGTAGCTGCTCGTTGATTACGGTCGACGTCCAAGATTCGTCAGAATCTTCCATTCTGTGCCCATCTGTGCCCAGTATTTACGTGATTAGGTTAGTGACCTCTTTTGACCATGTACTCCAACAAACCTTCGAAAAGGCGCCTAGGTTCTTTGTCAGGGTATTTTGAAAGTGTTTTTTGGACGCCTTCCAAATAACCGTTTGCTAGTGAGTGACAAGAATCTAAAGCTCCACATTCGTCCATTATCGAAACAGCTTCAGATATTTCTTCATCAGTATTATTCTCATTTTCAAGAATCTCAATAAGTCTCTTCTTTTGGTCATCTGTGGATTTATCCAATGCCTCTATGACAAGCAATGTTTTCTTGCCTTGTCTGATGTCAGAACCTGAAGGTTTTCCCAGCATTTCCTCTGATGCGGTTGCATCCAGATAGTCATCCCAGATTTGGAACCCAAGTCCCACATTGGTTGCCATTTCCTCCAGAGTTCGCGCTTCTTTTTCGCTTGCTCCTCCAATCCTTGCACCGCCATATGCAGCAGCGCCGAAGAGTATTGATGTTTTCAAACGAATCATTTCCATATAATCTTCAGGACTTACATTTTCTTCTTCCTCAAAATTAATGTCCAATTGTTGCCCTTCAGCGATCTTTCGGACAGTGTAAGCTATGTTTTGTACCAGATCGGCTTTGATATCATCACTAACATTGCAGTCAGTAATCATCTCAAATGCGTATGCGAAGAGAGTATCACCAGCAAGTATAGCTGTTGAAAGACCGTAAATCGTATGACATGCAGCAACACCATGCCTCAAATCATCATCATCCATCACATCATCATGAACGAGAGTGAAATTGTGTATGGCCTCGAGTGAAGCTGCAAAAGGTATTGCATTTCTAGCCTCGCCTCCAATCATTTCGCAAGTTATTAATGCCATTACAGGTCGAAGTCTTTTTCCACCTGCCATAGGGATATGGGCTGTCGCCTCGTACAATTTTTTTGGTCCTCTTATTCTGAGATATTTTTCTAATGCTTTTTCAACAGGTTTTGCTTTTTCTGCTATTTTTTCTTTAAGATTCATTTACATTCGCCCATTTTGTGCAATTTTTCATCAGCAGCTACGCTTGGGTTTTCCTGTGATTCCCATATATTATTCAAGAAGTTTTCCTTTATGAGTCTAAACCAGGGTCCTATCTTTTCATTACTGTTGAATAACTGTTCCAATTCTTCAGGATTTACATATCTGGTTTCATCTATTTCATTAGGATTTGGGTCTATGTCCACATCACATGTAATTACAAATATGTAATCTATTTCATGTTCAATCCATTTTTCATCAGCTCTAGCTTTATAGTGCATTTTCGTTATAAAATGTAGTTCATCTTCGTTTATTTTGTCCTCAGACACTCCCAATTCCTGAACCATTTTCCTTTTCGCAGCTTTCCTAGCACCATCTACTCCATTAATTTCGGAATCTTCATAGAGTGGATGGCTACAGCAGCTATTAGCCCAGATTGCAGGGAAAGTAATTTTGTCTGAAGCCCTTTTTTGTATCAGAAGTTTACCATTGGAATTGAATAAAAGAACACTGAAAGCACGATGCAATTTTCCATCACCAAGGTGACAGTTAACTTTCGTGTCTTGACCAATTATGTTGTCTTCTTCATCTACGATTATACAGCATTCATCCATCATTCGAATTTGCTCTTCATCATAGCCTTCAAGACTAGATATGCTATCAGTCATTATTATGGGAGCAGGAAGGTCAATTAAAATTGATGTGCACACCAATCTCTTTAATTCGGCATTGTTTTGGTTATCTATGAGCAATCTTGATTTCATTCGTGAGTTAGGTATTGAGGACGTTAATCTAGGAGGTTTTTCAACGGAGTGGCTGGGCTCAGGAAGTAGCCTAGAATCTTTTTCACCAGCAGATGGCAGTCTAATTGCAACTGTAAAGCAATGTGATTCTGGTGATTATGAGAAGATAATGCAGGAGGCTACCTCGGCATTCAAAAAGTGGAGAATGGAACCTGCTCCTAAGAGAGGTGAAGTGGTTAGAAAGCTTGGTAATGAATTTAGAAAATACAAGAAACCTCTTGGAAAATTAATTTCTTGGGAAATGGGGAAGATTCAGGCCGAGGGAGAAGGTGAAGTTCAGGAGATGATAGACATAGCAGATTTTGCAGTTGGATTAAGCCGACAATTGTACGGAAAGACAATGCACTCTGAAAGGCCAGGTCACAGGATGTATGAACAATGGCATCCATTAGGCATTGTAGGCATAGTTACAGCCTTCAATTTCCCAGGGGCAGTATGGGCTTGGAATGCAATGATTGCAGCAGTTTGTGGAGATACAATGGTTTGGAAACCATCATCAAAAACGCCATTGACCTCAATAGCAATTCAAAATATAGTTAACAAGGTAATGAATCCAATGGGTTGGAAGGGTGTCATGAACCTGTTAGTTGGAAGTAGTAGAGATGTTGGTGAAATGTTGATTCATGATCGTCGAGCTCCTCTAATATCTGCAACTGGCTCTTGCGTAATGGGGCGTAAGATTGGTGGTGCAGTCTCCAAACGTTTGGGTCGCACACTTCTAGAATTGGGTGGGAATAATGGAATTATCGTGATGCCAGATACAGACATTGATCTTGCTTTACGGGCAGTTCTATTTGGTGCAGTTGGAACCTCAGGTCAAAGATGTACTACTACTCGTAGATTATTCCTTCACAATTCAATTTCTAGCGATCTAACTGAGAGATTGATAACTGCTTATGGCCAAGTTAAGATTGGCGATCCTCTAGACAGCAGCACTTTGATGGGGCCATTAGTGGATGAAAACGCAGTCAATGACTACAAAAACGCTTTGAATATAGTAGAAGAACAGGGTGGAAAAATTCTTTGCGGAGGTAATGTTATCGACACCTCAGGTTATTTCGTCGAGCCAACAATAGTCTCCGCTACTCTAGATATGGAAATAACTAGGGAGGAAACATTTGCACCTATCCTATATTTGTTTGATTTTGATTCTCTAGAAGATGCAATAGAAGCACACAATTCTGTTGATCAAGGCCTAAGTTCTTCAATTTTCACATCAGATATGCAATCAGTTGAGAATTTTCTCTCACATGCAGGTAGTGACTGCGGAATTGCGAATGTAAACATAGGCACTTCGGGAGCTGAAATAGGAGGAGCTTTTGGAGGTGAAAAGGATACAGGTGGAGGCCGTGAAGCAGGTTCAGACAGTTGGAAAG
>CAYSOH010000061.1:0-5856 GCA_964432625.1 uncultured archaeon | reverse complement strand
CAATCTCTGCTGTGAATGTTGCTATTCCACTTAAATGACAAAGCAAGTTCAATACGAGACGCTCGACTTTTAGAATATCGTGTGATTGACCTTGCAGTGAAAAGATACATGCCTTTGAATCAATTCTATCTCCATTGGAAAAGTTAGTGTTATTATCTATATTGTGTCGAGAAAAAAGCTCTTTACAAATATCTATTCCAGAAATTACTGCAGGACCTCCTGTAATCTCTGCTTCACATAAAGAATTCCTTACAACTGCTTTGCTCGTGACGTCACCATTGCCGAGGTCTTCTGCTAACCAATCATCCAGAATATCAGACATGCTAGGATAAAGGTGACTTCAAGTGACAGGAATAAAGATTGGCCTGAACTAATCTTTTCGACGTGTCAATACTATGAGAGTCAGTGCTAGGAGTGATGCAAAAACACCAAAGCCTGGAAGACCCTCTATCATTCCTTCTTCCTCATCTTCCAATTCTTCTGTCTCTACCTCTTCGCCCCCAGTTTCCTTAATCTCTATCTGAGCTTCCAAATCCGGACTTATGGTTTCTGAGCCGTCCGCAGAAGTTGCAACTACTTGGAAGGTATAATCTCTTCCAGACATAGCTGCTGTATTGGGTGATAAGGTAACTACTATTCCTATTGTCTGTCCACGGCCTATTTGAAGCTCAGTTAGGTTCGAATCAGAACCAAGAGCTGCCCAAGCAGGTTCGTTCTTCATAGATAATGTAACTGTATCAATGCCATTTCCATTGTTTGTAATGTTCAATCTCATTTGTAGTTGAGTTTCCTGAGTTACTGTTACAGTTCCATCAAAGCCAGAAGCATAACTGATAGATACATCATAAACCTGTTCTGTTGAAACTGAAACGGTTTGATCGGTTGTTGTTTCCCCATCTGATGAGGACACCGTTACCACGACAGCTCCACTTTCTGCACCTGCGTCTTTGTCCTCAGGTACAGTAACTGAAACTATGAATTGACCGCTACTTACAGCTCCCAGTGTTATACTTGGTTCACTTGCATTAGGTGACCAAACTGCAGGGCCTTCAACCATAATGTCAAAGGTATCAACGCCATTTCCTGTGTTTGCAACGTCAAAAACGAAGTCAACAGTTCCACCTGGTTCTTTAGACTTTGAATTAGCATCAACACTTAGCTGAACTCCATAATGTTGATCTACTGTAGCCACAAATGTTTGTGATACTGTCTCACTGGAATCACTGGCTGATGCTGCAGTCATTGTAAATGACGAGGATGAACCTGCCAAAGCGTCTGCTGGAACAGTCAAAGATACATCAAAGGAAGATGTTCCGCCCCAAGCAACCTCACCTGACGTGTTAGGTTGACTGCTTAATGTCCAGCCAGCCATTACACCTGAATTATCCCAATCTATGTCAAAAGAATCCGCAGTGTTTCCGAGGTTATCAACGCCTACTGACCAAGTAACTATAGATGAACCACCGCTAAGATCTACATTCTGGCTGCTTGCACCAGTTACACTAACACCATATGTCTCAGAGACTTCTACAGGTATAATCATCATGCCGTATGGTTGAGTGTAACCTCCGCCACCGCCGCCACCTGGGCCGCCGCCTCCGCCGCCGCCTCCGCCGCCGCCATCATCTCCACTCTCACTTGAAGCTTGGAGTGCAACGGTTTGTTCACCGGCTTTTAGACCTCCTGTATAATTAACTGCTATGTTCCAAGTATGAATACGGGATGCATCCATGCCATTTAGAACTCCCTTTTCAAACATAGGATCCCAGCCTTCATCATCACTTGAAATTCTCCATCCGGCAGTACTCATCTTAGCAATTGATATGATATCATCAGTAGGCATAGGTGCAGTAGTGCCATCTACATTTTTAGTGACTGCAATGTTCTCAACTTTAATTTGGTAAGAAAATTCATCACCCATGTCATATGTATTGACTGCTGGTTGGCTAGGGAAAGTAGATTCATAAGCAATCCAATTTGTTACACAAACGATTGCCTCTAAATCAAATGATGTGCCATCGGCATCAATGCTTAATTTCATTGGAACCTCGGCAAAATCGACCTTAGCACCCTGGCCTACTGTAGCTGATGCGTGGACTTGAACCATTGTGTCTGCCGCTAACGAGCCTACGGACATCGTCCCATTCTCTGTAACACCACCTGATGTGAAAGTCACATTCTCAGAAAGCCATGTGTCATCCATAAAGGAGGCTGAAATTGTCACTACCTCATAGTCAACATCGCCGTCATTAGTTATGGTAATTGTGTACTCAGCTGAACCATTAACCGAGGCAAAGGAATAGCTACCATGGTAACCCTCCAAAGTGGCAGTAAAGGAAGCTGCAGCACTGGCTGGTGTGAAAGCAAAGACTGACACGACCATCAGCATCACAACAACGAGTGGCAAGGCCTGTCGTCTATTGCTTATCATTCTTGTCCTCTCTACAACCTACGTCGTCTTATGAGAAGAACTGCACCAAGGGCTGCTATAACTGAGATAATACCAAATCCTGGACTATCATCTTCCGTTACATCTTCAGTCTCACTTTCGTCTGTTGACGTTATCTTCTCTGTTACAGTTAGAGTAAGATCTAATGTGGTTGCAGTTTCAATTCCATCTGCTGATGTAGCCGTTACTTGGAATGCGTAATCGTCCATTGAATCCTCTGGAGCTGCAAGAACAACCACCAAGGTCACTGTCTGACCTGGACCGACCAATGCAGTGTCCTGACCTAATGATGCCCATTCTGGAGCATTGGCCAATGACAAAGTGACTTCATCATTACCATTTCCATTATTGGTAACTGTGAATTTCATCTGAGTCTCCATACCTTCCTGAACGGAAGCACTGCTTATTTCGGTGCTCGTTCCATTTTCATCAGTTTCAGAATAGTATCCTGCTTCCAAATCGTATACTTGATTAGCAGTTACACCAACACTGACATGACCCTCGTAGTCACAACCATCTGTATTGTCACCACATCCTTCTGAGTATGCATGAACCATCGCCATACCACTCTGGGCATTGGCACTAGCATCGCTTGGGACTGTCATACTGAACACTGTTGTGCCAGATGCACCACTTGCGATAGTCAATTCTGATTCTGATAGACTTGGTGACCATGCCGAAGCGCCCATTGTCATCAACGAAACTGTGTCGTCACCATTACCTGTGTTTCCAACAGTTACTGTGAAATCAGACGAAGCGCCTGGGTCTGCGCTGTCGGTTGTCTTGTCAACAGAAACTGTGATACCAAAACACTGAATAACTGTGATACTGAATTCCTGGGTCTGAGTAACTGAACCATCTGTATCTGAGGTCACTGTCATTGAAAAACTATGTGATGTTCCAGCTGGTAGACTGCCTGGAATGCTCATACCCACATTGAGAGTATGCATTCCTGTTCCATCTGATTCATCATGCTCGAATTTTGGATTCAAGTTTCCAGTGCTACCTCCTGTAGCTCCATCAACTGTCCAATCTGATGGAACACCTGAAGTATCAAAACTATATGTGAAACTATCCATGGTGTTTCCGAAATTCTTTATGGTAGGTGTCCAGCCATTTGAATCACCTGTGTCTGAACAACCGCTGTCTGAATTATAATTGCCTGATCCGACAACATTCACGTTGAAATTATCTGCAACTATTGCCTCAAGGGAAACAAGTGAATACACATCACCATCATCAACTGTGAAAACAATAAATGAGTTGCCGATATAGGATGAAGCAGGAACAATTTCCCCAACCAATTGAATGTCGAGCGTTAAATCATATTGGCCATCAGCTGCTATGTAAGCAATCTCCGCCTTTAACTCTATCTTGTCCCAAGCTGAATCAGCACTATCTATGTTCCATCCTGGAGTAGCCGTTGATAGACCAACTGTTATGGTGTCTGTGATAGCTTGAGAATTTCCATTCTCATCAATATGAATGTTCTTTACGCTGATTGTGTAGACATTACAGCTATCACTGTCTTCACAACTTTCACCTTCATCATCATCCCCTTCCGCATAGCTTTGTGCATCATCTGATGAAGAAGCTACCCAATCGGTAACCTGAATTCCAAACGCAGTTGAAGCTCCTGTGGAATCTTCATCTGAAGTCACAGATACAGTAAGTTCACCACTATCTCCAACGTCAGCACCACCTTCTGCTGGAGTCACAGATACACAGGCTACTATTTCTCCACCTTCTCCAAAGTCTGCTTCGGCATCTCCATCACTACAGTCCGTAACCGTAGCATCATTTGGAGTCTCGCCGCCCCAATCAACTGATGCGCTTATCGCAACATTATTGTGTGCTGCGTCCGTCATACTGCTAATACTTATTGTAAAATTAGCATATCCATACTTGGAAGCGTAAGAGGTTACACCATCATCTCCAGATCCAGTGATCTCAAGATCATGGCTGTCTGCACTCACACTTGGCACTATCAAAACCGATGCAATCATAGCTAATGCAGCTACGAAAACACCCAGATTTCGTACGTTTCGTTCCATCTTTTCACCTTTTTTGCGTCCTATATGTCCTTAAAGGGAGACACAAGGTAACCACACTCATCGTAGGATGTATTTAAAAAGTTTCTGAAATTCGATATTCTTGAATAGTTGTATTTTTTTACAATACATTTTAGTTAGGAAACCTTTTATAGTTGTGTCATTAGCGATGGACCCCCATTATTAACTGGGAAGCTGGTGTAAAATTGAGAGAACATTCGAGATTTGAGAAAGCCCGCGTCATAGGTGCAAGAGCACTTCAGATTTCAATGGGAGCTCCTGTTCAAATTAAGGTGCCTAAAGAGATTATTGACCCTGTAATAATCGCTCAGATGGAATACGATAAAGACGTCATCCCTATTGATATCGTAGATAGAGAGAAAAAGTGAATATCAGAGACATTGCACTACGTAGAATCATTGACTCAAGAGGCAATCCCACTATAGAGGCTGAAATAAGGACGAAAACAGGTTTTGGAAGGGCTGCTGCGCCTGCTGGTGCATCAACAGGAACTCACGAAGCCATGGCTTGGCCGGAAGGAAGCGTTTCAAAAGGAATGGAAATTGCGGAAGAAAAGGTACTGCCTAAATTGATAGGACTCTCAAGTGATGATCAAGAAAATTTTGATAAAACACTTAGAGATATAGACGGAACTTCCAATTTCAGTAATGTCGGTGGAAATGTGACGGTGGCTCTTTCTCTTGCTTGCGCAAAAGCTGCAGCCGATTCGAAGGAAATTGGATTGTATGAACACGTTGGAAAGGCGGAAAATTATGCACTTCCTGCTCCAATGGCAAATGTTTTGGGAGGCGGTGCACACGCAATAGGAGGTACTGACATTCAAGAATACTTAGTTACTTCATTTTCCAATGACGTTAACAGTGCAATAGAAGCAAATGCAGACGTTCATAAAAAAGTCGGTAGTTTGCTTAAGGAAAAATTCCCAAATGTTGCTTTAGGAAAAGGGGATGAAGGTGCATGGGTAGCTCCTTTAGGAAATGTCGATGCGCTAGAACTGGTTGTTGATGCGGCCAACGAAGTAGAAAAAGAAACAGGGATTGAAATAAGACCTGGATTAGACATGGCAGCTAGTGAATTCTATAAGGATGGAAAGTACAGATACAAAGAGCAGACTTTAACTCCTGAAAAACAAGTTGATTTTGTTGCAGGATTAATAGAAGAATATGACTTGCATTCAGTTGAGGATCCACTTGATCAGGAAGACTTTGAATCTTGGGCTAATTTAACTGAACAAACAGACGCATTGATAATTGGTGATGATCTTTACGTTACAAGTACTGAAAGATTACAGAAAGGAATTGATATGGGATCTACGAATTCGATTCTAATAAAACC
>CAYSOH010000060.1:0-5947 GCA_964432625.1 uncultured archaeon | reverse complement strand
GGTTGAGTACTACTTCGAAGAATCAGGAGATTATACTGTGACTTTGAACGTCGAAGATGATGAAGGGGTCCGTTCTTCTTCAGGTGACACAGTTTCAATAAGTGTTAATGAAATTAAGAGTAATAGTAATCCTGTCGCAGTAATATCGTCTCCTCAGGCAGGTCTTGATTACAGCACCGATAAACCAATTCAGCTATCATCACAAGGTTCTTCAGATCCAGACGGCGATGAATTAGTGTTCACTTGGTCGAGTAGTTTAGATGGGGAACTCTATACGACTCCTAATTTCTTTACTGAAGTCTTTCTCAGTGATGGCATACATTTGATAACTCTTACAGCAACAGATCCACATGGTTCTTTTGACACAGTATCACGCCAGATTACAGTTGTAATCAGCAGTGATTCTTTTGAGGAAGACGAACCCTTGTTGTCCTCATATGGTTTAATCGCTGCTTTGTTAATGATTACTACAGTTTCAGTTCTCTTCAGGCGTAGGAATTAGTTTCCGCTATATTCTACTCTTGAAGTTTCGTTTTCCCAAAGTACTAATTTGTATAAGCTACCAAGTTCAGGTTTCAGGTTATCCCATATCCATTCAATCACAACCTCACTGGTTGGATTTTCTAATCCTTCGATGTCGTTTAGATAGTTATGATCTAGTTTTTCTTTCAGTGGTTCAAAACATTCTTCAATTTCTGAGAAATCAACCACAAAACCAGTGTCAGGGTTGACATCTCCCTCTATATGTATCTCCAATTTGAAAGCTAACCCGTACAAGTTGGAGCATGGATGTCCCTCAGGCACTTTTGTGAGTTTGCGAGCTGATTCAAATCTGACAATATGTACAAGTTTGTGCATCTAAAGATTTATCACATCGCCAGCTTCAGGCATTATCCATCTTCTTTTCTTGTATTTTTTGAGGATGTCGTCTCTACCTTTGCGCAATGTCCTATTGACATGGATTAGAGCCATTTTCTTTGGTCTTGCCATGTCATCTAATCTTTCCAACTGTTGCATTGAACAATGGGTCTTTGTCCCAATGGTAATAGTTTCCTTCCTGAAGTTTTTCACAGTACCATCTTCCGTGTACGCTTCATGCACCAAAAGATCTGCATTAGTATAAAGTTTAGAAGCGGTTGGGGTGAACATTCCGTCACCAGAATAGCAAAATACTTTTGTTGGACTACCAGCCTCAAGTCTAAGCCCTAGATTCTGGATGGAATGTCTGGTGTTCACAACTCTTAGATTCCAGTCATCCCATCTATGTGATCTTTGTAGCTCTCTAAATCTCAGTGTGAATGGTAAATTGGCCACCATAGAAGGATATGCTACTTCCATAAGCCTTTCAACATTTCTTTGAGTACCTACAGGTCCAAAAAGATAGAATGGCCTAGTTCTTCCATCTTCTTGCATGCGCATCATCAAAGCAGGTAGGCCAAATACGTGGTCTGCGTGAAAATGTGATATGAATATACCATCTAGATAATCAGGTCTTTCAGATTTATGCCAAACAGATGGAGGAGCAGTTGCGCCACAATCTACCAGCATTCTTCTACCCGCAGCTTCTACCAACATGCAAGTGTTCGTATTGTTCTCGTCAAAAGCCTCCCCTATGCCTAGAAAAGTAATTTTCATTTTATCCACCTGCCTTTCATAAAGCTCAAGGTCGTGTGTTGATTAGGCTCGTATTCTGGATGATTTTTCATTTTCATTATTTTTCACCTATACAAAAATTGCAGATTTCAAAGTCTGCACAAATTGTATTCTCTGCAGACATGCCAATTATATAAAATTAAGCAGTAAGCTTTATGAAACAGTGCATTCAAAAGTCATCTATTTCTTCTTCTGAATCCTTCAAGATATTTGTAAACAGAACCGTGTTCGGAACCTCCCAGCACCATAGAAACAGCAACTTTTGCAGATTCCAATCCCTCTAAATCAGAGATTATTGCTACAGTGTGTCCCTGAATTGCCAAATCACACCCAGTCATATCCTCTATAATATGTCTGGTTTTTCCTTCTTTACCTATCAACCTTCCTCTTACAGTTCCCAATCTTTTCTTTGACCTTCCAACGTAATCTCTTATATCTATTACTTCGAGATAATAATCCATTTCTAGAAGCTGATATGCTTTTTCAGGATTGAAACCTCTACCGATAGCTCTTGTTGCGTTTATTACTTGTAGACTTTTTAACGCATCTTTCTTATTTGGTTCAGATATCTCAATAACACCTTCTGCTGAATCAATTTTAATTCTACAACCACTAAGACTTTCCAGTTTCTTTTTGGTTTTTCCTTTTGGTCCGATTATTGCTCCTACTCTAGATAGAGGTACCCTAACGAAATTCACTCGTAAAATTCCTCCTTTTTTAAATCCTTTACACGTTTTTTCCAGTAACGATACATATTTTTCATATCTCTTTCATGTAGTTCCTCATACATTGGATGACCTTCAGGGACAGTTTGACCTACATCAATTATGCAAGGCTTTTCTCTCACGTTCAAGATATTGTATTCACTTAGGTCACCATGACTTAGTTTCTGGGAACGGTAGGCTCTGATAGATTCAATCAACATTTTAAGAAAATTATTTGGGTCTTTAGGAGGTAATTCCTTTATTGGAGGATAAGGTCTATATCTCCATCCTATGTACTGCATGACAATCATATTCTTGTGTACATGGTAAGGTTTGGGAACTTGAGCACCTGCTGCTTTCATTGCGTGTAGATTCTTATATTCTTTTTGAGCCCAAGTAAAAACTCTGTCTCTATGACTATTGCCGCTGTTCTTGAACCTTGGATCACCATCAATATATCTATTCAATTTGCGAAAGGTTGCCGTGTTTAATCTGTATATTTTGACTGCTCTGTTTCTACCATCGAAGGTCTTTGCTCTGAATACATTGGCTTCTTTACCAGTTGCAATTATATTTTCAAGGGTTGCAATAACTCCTCTACTGAAAAGCTGCTGCAAGTTTCTTAGAGTTGCTTCATCAAAGACATCATCAACGGTCTTCCGCCAGTCCTTGCCGTCATTGGAGTCTTTTACCTTGCTAAGGGCCCAGTCTATATCTTGAATCTTGTCTTTCATTATCAATAAATATCTAATATGTCTGGTATCTTCCCTCTACGTTTTAGATTGGCTGTCTGTGTAGGAGTATACCTGAATTTTACATCAGCTTTGCTATCTTGGAAAGACCAAGGGACCACAATCAATAAATCGTTCTCTCTAACCCACATTCTTCTTCTTAATTTGCCCGGTATCCTTCCCATTCTTCTGACACCATCTTCACAAATAACTTGTAGCCTTGATCCTCCCTGGAAGCTTTCAGCAACACCAAACATCTCTCCCTTTGGTTTGTAAGGTAATGTAACTCTTAGATTTGCATCATGATCAGGTGTCTTATCTTTGGTTTCTTCTATTTTAATCTCTTCATCGCTCTCGTCACCGCCTTCAGCAGATTCTTGCAATTGTTCGTCTTCAGAAGAAGTCACAGTTCTGTTCAAATGAGTTCCCATATAAGATTGCCGCCCTAGGGTTTTTGGAGGCCTTTCTATTCTAAGGTTTAGTGAGTCTCAATCATACACCTTTGTTCAAACATCATTTGAAGCTTGGAGCTAAAATGGCAGATTTTGCAGGATGGGAGATGCCAATTCAATACAAGAGCATAGTTGCTGAGCACAAATCAGTAAGAGAGAGAGTTGGAATTTTTGATGTTTCACACATGGGCCAAATTTTTGTTGAAGGAAAACAAACGATTGATTTTTTGTCATATGTGACAACTTGGGACATGAATCGTCAGAAAGATAACGATTGTCGTTACTGTCATATTCTAAATCACGAGGGAAAGATAATAGATGATGTAATAGTATACACACTTTCTTCTGAAGAATATATGGTAGTTCCTAATGCTTCGATGATTGACACCATTTTTCCTTGGCTTCTTGAAAAGTCGAGTAAATTTGACGTTCAAATCAAGGATTTTTCTAGCGATTTTTTCTGTTTAGCTTTACAGGGTCCAGACGCTCTCAGGCTATTAGGTCAACATCTCAACACTTCAGTTAATCCATTTACGTTAGTAAGAGATGGAGATACGATAATTAGTGGTACTGGATATACTGGCGAGATTGGTTGTGAAATTATTGGCCCATATAGTGAAGCCGGCTTTCATTGGGATTCACTAGTAGATATGGGAGCTGAACCTGTGGGTTTGGGAGCAAGAGATACACTTAGATTAGAGAAGGGATTCTTATTATCAGGTCAGGATTTTGATGGAACGCAAACAACTATAGAGACTGGCTACTCATGGGTTGTGGATTGGGATCATGACTTTATTGGTAAAAAATCATTAGAGTCTAAAAAAATTGGTTCATACCCTAAATTATGTGGAGTGATATTGGATGATCGAGGAGTTTTGAGGCCAGGTTTTCAAGTATATCATGAGGGTGTTCCAGTCTCTAAATTGACTAGTGGTTCATTGTCACCTTCTCTTAGGCAAGGAATTGGTTTGACTTATCTTAATCTTCCACTTAATTCAGATATAACTGTAGAAGTACGCGGTAATCACTTAAACGGGCGCGTGGTGCGACTGCCATTCTTATGAGCGACATCCCTGAAGATTTGAGTTATACTAAAGACCATGAATGGATCCTTATAGAGGATAATGGAAATGTAAAAGTTGGGATTACAGACTATGCCCAAGATTCTCTTTCAGATGTTGTTTTTGTGGAGTTACCAGAGATTGGTGATGCATTCTCTAAGAATGACTCTATGGCAGTTGCTGAATCTGTCAAAGCAGCCAGTGACATCTATGCACCTATATCAGGAAAGATTGTATCTATCAATGAGAAATTAGAGGAGTCTCCTGAATTGGTGAATGAATCTCCATATGATTTTGGATGGATGGTAATAATGGAACCAAAGGGCAAAATTAGTGGCTTATTGGATGCAAAGTCCTATAGAGAATCAATAGATTGATAAAGCATCTTAAAGTTCCCGAAAGTGAGGCTCAAAATGCCAAGGATTTTCTTGATTCCATAGGTGCATTGAATACAGATTTTTTACCTTTTAAGAAAAACGGTTCTATACTTTGGCCATTGAATTTTGATGTTGAGGGTGAATTGGTTGAGATGGAAGGTGTTCCCGTCACTAAAAGGTCAAGGGACTACCGAAGAAAATTGCCAAAGGAAATACAAGATGTGGCACCGCGTGCGTTCGACATTTTTGGGGAAATAGCAATTATCAGGCTTCCCAAGGAGATTCATGAATTTTCAGATTCAATTGCCTCAGCCTTGATTCACTCCAATCCAAATGTAACAAAAGTTGCTATGGACTTGGGTGTTAAAGGCCCATACAGAATTAGGGAATTGAAGTTGATTGGCGGAGAGTCTGGTTTTGTCACAACACACAAGGAAAACGGATTAAAATTTAGATTAGATATATCCAAGGTTTACTTTTCTCCAAGATTATCTATGGAAAGGCAGCGTTTGTCTAGACTGGTTGAACCAGACGAGAGAATTTTGGATGCATTTGCTGGAGCAGCTCCTTTCTCAATAACATTGGCAAAGAATGGAGGAAAAGTAACGGCTGTTGATGCTAACCCTGAATCAGAGAGATGGGCCGAGGAGAATTTCAACTTGAATCATATTCCTATATCAAATTATGAATTTATTTGTTCTAGAATAGAGGACACTGTGGAAAGCCTGAATGAATACGATAGGATAATAATGAACAATCCAACTAAGTCACTTGATTATGTTCATTTACTCACTCCTTTGGTAAGGAAAGGAGGTATGGTACATGTTTACTGTATTTTGTCAAATGATCAGACAGATGAAGTGTTCTCTGTCTTTGGACCTGATTTTGAATTAACTTTGATGAGAGAGGTGCATCCCTATTCACCAGCCACATCTATGATGGTATTTGACATGAAGAAGAGCTGATTCC
>CAYSOH010000059.1:0-5998 GCA_964432625.1 uncultured archaeon | reverse complement strand
CCTCGCTGATTAGGGTTCTCGTGTCGTTGAAAATAAGTTTCAAGAATCGGTACACAGTATCCAATACCCTAGCTACATTAAAAAGTTGGGACTAGATTGAAAAATCGACATATTGTGCCTTACTCTAATGTATTGTTAACAGAAAACATTGTGACCGGTCCTTATTTGTGTAGTGGCATTATAACTACAGAGATGACTCATCTTATTCGCAGCCGACTGTTCATCGGCCTTATTGCGTTCACTTGCACTGAGATCTTCTCCGGAGCCAGCGCCGGTCCCAGACTCTATCACCCGTGGCCTTTCCTAGTAACCTTCTGGCTCTATTTTGCCCATCTTTTCTTCTTCGCTAGTCTGGCTTACTATACACAGCGTACATCCATCCGTTCACTGTATCTCTGGGGATGCTTGTTTGGACTCTATGAATCATGGGTAACCAAGGTTATCTGGTTCGGTTACCCGGGAGAGACTGCGCTTGACTATCCGGACGGGTGTTCGATGGGAGGTATCTATGGATTCTGCATAAATGAAAGTCTGGCGATGGTCTTCTTTTGGCATCCTATCTTTGGGTTCCTATTCCCGATAACTATTGCTTCTATGTTCGAGCCAAGGCTCAGGAATACGTTCCAAGAATTATCTTGGTTCAAGTCTGGGACTCGGATTGACCAGTTCATTATCTTCTACATTGTATTCACAGTAGGCGCAATTATGGGGTGGAACTCTGGTTCCCTGATAATGGTCATTGCGACCTGGATTCCGATTCTTCTAGGTTTGTGGCTAGGATACCGATATCTGGTTCCCAAGTGGCACTTGTTGGAACGGCCCGAACAATTATTGGTCCTCGAAAGAAAAGGAATTATCATCGCTGGAATTTATCTGGCCGTACTATATGTCTCATTTTATTTCTTCATAATACCTTACAACCAGACTGCGGAACCGCCGGACGGGATGGGACTAGAGAGTGCACTTTTCCCTGGAACTCTTCAATTGGTAATAACCATTCTCACCTACGTGCTGATAATTGGATTGTTATACTATCGTGGTGGAACTGCTCCAGAACCAGATTTAGATAGTGTCGTGACCGAGGAGAGCAACATGCTGGGGATGTTGCAGGTCATCATTGTTCTGTCGATGATAAGTGGGTTCTTTCCAGTTGTTCCGTGGGTCCTTGTTTCCTTCATATTAATCCCAGTAATGGGTGTACTTTTGTTCCTGCGTTACGCATTCTACTGGAATTGATTATTCCAACTTGTGCATTGAAACTAGGGCTTGCTCGATATCTTTCAGTGAATCAGGGACTTTGTGGCCCGATATTGGCGCTGCCAATGAGACTCCTGCATCCTTCTTTGCTTTCCACACTACTGAATTGAAATCAATCAATGATTCGGTCATATCTGTCCATGATTTGGTGTCTGACATTGGAGATTCTGGGAAAGTGTCTATGTCAACCGCTGATTTACCATACAGAGTCGTTGAAAGATGGTGTGTGAAGAAAGGGCATATCGGAGATAATATTGACATAAGATCTCTAAACATTCGGTGTAGTGTCCAAGTGGCTGATTGATCTTCATTGTACAATCTGGTCTTGGCCATTTCCAGCCAATGTGAAGCAAAGATACCTGTACTGAATGTCTTGATTCCTTGAGCTGCAGTATAGATATCCAGTCCTGAATATCCAATCTTGGATTTTTCAAGTAAATCTGAGAATTCGGCTAATATCCACTTGTCCTCATTTTCCAGATTGTCTGGAATGGTATCCAAATCTCCGTCAAAATCGAATTGGGATGCGAAACGGCCGACATTGAAAATTTTGGTGAGTATGCCAAAATAACGTGATTCTATCTGTTCTGGATTAATTTGGAAGTCGTCCCCTACTTGTGCATCGGCAGCTTTCCAGAACCGGAAACATTCGGAACCAATCTTCTTGGCTTGTAGGGTTACCTGTTTGCCTTCGGGTCCTTTGATTTTCCAAGAACCTGTTCGTCCACCGGCGCCACATTCAAGAACCGACTCGGCATCAATTCCATTGCCAAGAGACTTAGACATTTTTCGCCCCCATGGATCCATCCCCAATCCATCTATCCAGATATTGGCGAATCCGGGTTTGTCAAGCAAGAGAGCTGACTTGAGAAGTGTGTAGTACAGCCAAGTTCGGACGATTTCCTTACCTTGTGGTCTTACTCCTGTAGGGAACGCTTTTTCGAATAATTCTGGGTCTGACAAGTAACCTGAAACATACAGATTTGAATTGGAAGAATCCATCCAAGTATCGAATACTTTCTCCTCACCTTCCAAGTTACCAAGATCTGCCTTCATATCTGAATATTTGCCAAGTTCTTTGCGTGAATCGCGTTCCAGAACTACTGAATCATTAGGTGGAGAATCCCTCCATGGTTGAACGTAGGCGCCATGAGGTGGTACAATGACTTTGGTACGATCCTCTGAATACCAAATTGGAATTTCTGTGTGGTACCAACGTCGACGGCTCACTGGCCAGTCAATCGTAATATTTTCCATCCAATCCAAAAGAAATTGCTTGTTACGTGGTGGGACGAAATTTATCTCATCCGATAATTCTCTCATTCTATCCTGAATATGGGTCTGGCGGACATACCATTCCTTCAACAGAATTATCTCAATTGGATTCTTACCACGTTCTGATATTGGAATTTCCTGGTCTCTCTCAACAATATTCTCTATTCTGTCAGATTGCTCAAGAAGCTCAATCGCTTTTGCTCTAGCATCCACAACAGACAGTCCAGCCAATGGCCCTCCTATCTCAGTTATATTTCCATCCAAATCAATTGCCTGGAATGGATTCAAGCCCAATTCTCTGAATACGGACACGTCATTTTGATCTCCAAAAGAACAGACCATCAAAACACCAGAACCAAATTCCATGTTCACACTTGGGTGTGCGCGGACTTCTACACTTGTTGAACGGCCTGATGTTCCAATCGGCAATTCCAGATTCTTACCTACAAGATGCTGGTAGCGATCATCATCTGGATGTACGATAACTATTCCACAAGCACATATCAGCTCTGGTCTGGTAGTGGAGATTATCACTGGTGCATGCTCTGGTTCTCCTTCTACTGACCATCGCACATCCATAAGATGAGTCTTCCGGGGAAGGCGCTCAACTTCTGCTTCAGCGATTGTTGTTCCTTCAACCGGATCATACAGATTAGGGCGTAATTCCTCAACTATATCTCCTCGTTTGAAAAGGTCGATAAAGATAGACTGCGTTACTGCCCGATAATCTGGTGCATCGGTCAAATATTCATTATCATAGGCACAAGAAAGTCCTACTCTTTTGGCAATATTGCGCATCTCTTGAGTGTACTTCTCTATCTCATTTCTGCAAATATCAAGAAATTCGGCCCGGTCGTAGGTCTTCATCTTGCGGCCGGTCTTTTTCTCGACGGTGAATTCTATGTTTATTCCATTGCGATCTACTCCCCAAGGAAAATAGACCTCCTTTCCGATTAATCTTTGTGATCTGGCGATTACATCTATCATGCTGTATTGTGCCACTGCACCAATGTGCCATGTTCCTGAAGGGTATGGAGGTGGAGTATCCACCACAAAAATTTCTTTCCCCGAATCTGGATTGAAAGCATATCTCTGACCATCCAAGAAGTGTTTCTCCTGTATTTTCTTCTCAAGGTCTATCGTCCAGCGTTTCTCCTTTATCTTCGGGTCAGCCATGGTTGTTGTTATCTGCGGGCCTAGTCTGGGATTCTTTAAGACTTCTGCGAAGCTCTTTTACTAAGGCGCCGTGATGTGATTTCTCCATGGAATATCCAAGGGATGTAGTGATTGTAGGTGGTGTCAGAACGGCACAGGGAAGATTCAGAGGTGCCCTGTTCAACACACCTGCCGTAGATCTTGGAGCTATGGCCATCAAAGGAACTCTAGAACAAACTGGTGTCGAGGCTAATATGATTGAGGAGGTCATCATGGGCAATGTTCTTCAGGCAGGAATAGGACAACATCCTGCAAGACAATCTGCACTCAAAGCTGGCATCCCAGCAGAAATTCCAGCTCTTACAATCAACAAGATGTGTGGGTCCAGCATGAAGGCCATAATGTTGGCTGCAAATGCGATACGAGCCAAGGAATCGAAAATCGTTATGGTGGGTGGGATGGAATCTATGTCTCGCTCTCCTTTCACCGTAGCCAGAGCTGAAGATGGCAAAATCAGCATGGATGAACCTGTGGACAGTATGATGAATGACGGGTTAATTGATCCCTTCAATGGAATGGTAATGGCTCAAACTGGAAACAGGATTGCTGAACAATTTGGAATTACCAGAGAAGAATCCGATCTTTTTGCCATTGAATCACATATTCGTGCACACGGTGCGCACAAAAGAGGAGATTTCAAGGATTATCATATTCCTGTTGAAATTGAGGATGGTGTTCTAGAAACTGATGAAGGTATAAGGCCAGACTCAAGTCTTGAGGCCTTAGCAAAACTAAAACCTGTTTTTGACGAGAATGGCGTTGTTACAGCAGGAAATGCCAGTCAGATCTCAGATGGTGCTGCAGCATGTCTTGTAATGACCCGTGAAAAGGCTGAGGAATTAGACTTGGAACCGTTAGCTACCATAACTGGCTATTGTGCAGTTGGAATTGAACATGCGGACGTAATGTCAGCCCCGATACCGACTGTCCAAAAATTGTGGAAACTTCTGGGGCGTGACGGTGAAAAGGATTATGATCTCTATGAACACAATGAGGCTTTCGCATCTGCCTGTCTGGGAGTAATGCAGGGGCTAGGTCTCAAACACGAAAAACTGAATGTTCATGGAGGGGCAGTGGCCATGGGACATCCGCTAGGTGCTTCTGGTTGCAGGATTGTATTGGCTTTGATTCATGCACTTAGAAGAAAAGGTGGCAAGCGTGGGTTTGCGACCGCTTGTTTAGGTGGTGGAATGGCGACCGCGATTGAAGTAGAAACCAAATAATGGATATCAAATATCTGGCCATTGGTAGCTTGATATTCTCATTAGGAGGTTCATGGCTTTTCTCAGTGATTTATGATGTTAACTTCAGCTTAGTCATCTTTATCGTATTGCAATGTGTAGTAATTATTCTGGCCACAATGATCTGGCCTGCTCTAAATTCAAGATAACATTAATGTAGGGCGACTATCGGAACTTGTGCAAGAAGCTCCAAAGAAAGTGAGGCGTTATGATATCGATTGGCTCAGAGTGATCCTGTTCGGATTGTTGATACCTTTCCACGTTGGCATTGGCGTCTATTGGGGAGCTTACGATTTTGTCCAGCCCGAATACGGTGTAGAAGGTGAAGCTGAACGTGATGATCTGAATGCAGATGCTGGTGAGGACGCTGTAAATGTCTACTCTTTCCTCGGTACGAGTCTCATATCCTATATCCTGACTTGGATGCATGAATGGCGGCTTGCGGCTCTTTTCATGATTAGTGGAATGGGGACTGCCTTTGCTTTCAAACGGAGAACTTGGAAATTGTTCTTGAAAGAAAGGTCTCAGAGGTTGTTGATACCTATGTTTGTTGGAATCTGGACTATAACACCTTTGACTTGGATGTTCATACTTGACTATTTTCCAAGTAGTTTTGTAGAGGGAATCATCGCTTTTCTCGGGTTTGGGATTGTGATGTCTTTCTTGATGATAGTTCCATTGGCAAGCAGATTGCTCTCTCTTGGCCATCTGTGGTTCATATGGAGTTTGTTCCAGTACTCTCTGTTCCTACTCCCTATCTTCTATGTCGTAAGGAATTATCCTGAGGGAAGAATCGCAAGATTGCTGGCAGGCGTATTCAAGATACCTTTCAGACTGGGGCCGTTACTACTTCTTCCTATAATCCTGTCACTTTCTGATGTTCTATTCAAACCGCTGATGGGCGAGGCTATCGGTTTTGGATACGAATGGCCTTGGTACTTACTGACGTTTCTCTTTGGTTACATCTTCATAGTCAACAAAGAACAATACTTTGAATTCATTGACAATGC
>CAYSOH010000058.1:3708-6056 GCA_964432625.1 uncultured archaeon | reverse complement strand
AATGTCATTTAGGGCAGCTAGAATCAAAAGAGAGCAAGAAGCTGGAAATTAATGGCCGACACACCCAAAGCTGCAATCCCTCGTGAAGAAGGTTTTGAGCCACCTAAAATTAGCGAAAACAAATACGTTCTCTGGGGTGCAATAATCATTCTCGTAATAATAATGATAGTACCTGCAGCGAACGATTTTTGGAATACTTATTTTGTTGATCCAATAATGGCCGACTCTAAGGGCGAAGCAGGCGCTAAATACAACACATACAACACAATTTTCTACGGATTAGTTTTCTTCCTTATGTTCATGCTGGTTCATGAAATTCTAGAAAAATGGAAAATTGAAATAGATGAAAGATTTGTCATCTACGCCGCTCCTTTAGTCATTCTTGGAGGCGTTTCAAGAGTTCTTGAGGATGCAGATCTGTTTGAACCACCAATTCAATATTTATTCATCTCTCCTTTGATATATGGGATAATAACCCTCTATGCGTTGGCAGTCATAGGTTTAGGAAAGTGGCTTTCTAAGAGTGATTTACCATCATTAACTAAGGGGCAAGGCCTCGTGGCCCTTGCAATTGGGGGATATGGTCTGTGGTGGTATTTTGTACCTGGTGATTGGATACATCTTTCTTCATGGAGTTTGATTGTACTAGCAGCGGCCGCTCTCACTGCAGAATATTACAGAGCAGCCCCTCTCAGAGATCCAGCTATGTTCTTTGCTATCACAACTACATTATTATTGATATTGACCGCCTTGACCCTCGCCCAAGGAAAAGTAACACACGGAGGCATCCTGGGCACTAGCCTCTTGATAGCTTTAATGTTGACATTCATGGTTTGGTTTGCGTCAGGAGTTTTCCTCAATGTGAGGTTGAATACACTGTATCTTCTACTTTACTTTGGACATTTTTTCGATGGTGCTGCGACTTTTTTGGGAATTGAAGAATACGGATATGTCGAGAAACACGTTGTTCCAACAGCAACTATTGACTACGTAGGAACTGCTGCAATCATGCTTCCATTGAAATTCTTAGTCGTGACTGGAGTGATACTTGCGATTGAGTACGAGGAGAGTAAAGAAGAACAAAAAGAGATGATAAATCTACTTTTACTTTTCCTATTGACTTTAGGTCTGGCACCAGGAGTCAGAGACGTATTGAGAATAATGTTCGGAACTTAGAATTTTCTGTCGGAACCTTTAAAGAATGCTTACAAGTCTCAAAAGAGGATGCAGATGTTCTTGAGGAGCACACTGGCACTGGCGCTATTGGGTGCGATTCTGATTGCACAACCATCGGACGCAGAAATATCTGACGATTTTAATGAAGTAGACCTATTTCTTGGAGGAGGTGGCAATATTACAACCACAATGCCAACCACAGATGATGATACACAAACAGATTGCCCACAGGAATCCAATCAAAAGTCTTGGATTGGAGATGATCGGCAATGGGGAGATGTGGCCACTTGGGAAGTTCAATTACAAACAGATGGAAGCATTGCACCAGGAACGTATATGTTCAAAATCTGGGCAAATGCAACACAAGGAGATGTTGACGACGTCCAATTTCGAATTAGCATAGATGTAAATGGCGACGAAGTCGTTGACGAAGCCCTTAGTAACATAGACGGTGTAGATTCTGAGGACGACCGGGCTACAGAATTTGAGATTGAATTCGAAATATCGAATAATACATTCAACACAGGCACCATCCAGATTGATTTGGAATATTCAGGTGGTGAAGAAGGCACCGAACCAATAATTGGCGGAGAATCCACAGACCAAATAGTTGTCCTTTATTCCAGTAAGCTGCATCCAGCCGGCATCGAAAATCTTAATGTAAATCATTACCGTACCGATTTCAATCAGATAACGGTAGAAGATTATGAAGAACGCGTATTCGTAAAGACACAAACATGGAGTGCATTTGGCGAATCGGATATTGATTCTTCAATGTGGACATTGGGAGTGTATGGTGAATCTTCGGGCAATCAGGGGATGACTGCAGACATTAACACAAAATCAAGCAAAAATGGATCCTATGAAGTAACATTCTATTGGTATTACAATAGGGCTAATGCAATCAGTGATACTTATCATTTCTACATTGAAGCAACAGACATCCAAGGAAATAACTGGCAAGTTTCATCAAGCGAGGATCTATATCTAGTCATACACGATTTTGAAGTAGACAATGCAATATCTGATGCCGACATCCGAGTAAATAATCAAACAGGAACTAACACAGTTAAGGCAGGCAACTCCTTTACATTAGACATTACTGTCTCAGCTCAAGGAGATCCGCTGATAAAATATAATCCAATTCCAGTAAGTATAATCTGGATTTCAGG
>CAYSOH010000058.1:0-3608 GCA_964432625.1 uncultured archaeon | reverse complement strand
GGCGCAGCAACAGTGTTCGTAATAGTGGCAGCCGCAGCAATCATTGTTGCAGCTTTATTTTTAAGGAGAGGCGATTCTACAGACTTAGAATGGGAGGAAGATGACGAATTCTGAAATGGATATCAGGGGTTACAAACCCGCAGACGAAACATATTATGAATATCGTGATGAAGAGGAAACTCCTCGCGGCGTCCGAAATGAGAAGGTGCATGATGAAGACTTGGATACCTCCACGATTGGCAGTTACGCTTCGGGAAAAGATTTTGGACATTGGCCTTTCAAGGTAGGAAATGCAATGACTCAAGCAGCTCCTGATGATGTTCAGCACCCTGTTGACACAGGAGGTAGTGCAGGCTATTCAACAATGGACGAGTTTATGAGAGAGGACAGCGCCAAGGAACAGGCATGGATGGATCG
Organism: uncultured archaeon; assembly: GCA_964432625.1. GTDB lineage: Archaea > Thermoplasmatota > Poseidoniia > MGIII > CG-Epi1 > CG-Epi1. The sequence goes on along the minus strand of CAYSOH010000058.1, from coordinate 3,191 downwards.
TGAGAACGAGAGTGTTTTCTCCCTCGCCATCAAAAATTGGTTCGGCATGAAGAATTACATAATGTCTTTCTTTCCAAGTAAGAAAGATTAGTAACCCATAGCCATTTTCAATCCAGGAAATCGATTAAGTTCAAGTAAATTTGTTTTCTCTTTCTTAATTTCGATATCCTCAGTTCGTAACCAATCGAATTCATGCGGATCTTCCCACACCGGTTCAAGATTGTTAATGAAATCTAAGTATTCACCCATCTCTGATACCATCCTCAGTGATAGAGACTAGCGCCTCGTTTTCAGGCAAGTGAGGAGAGTCTACGAGTCTGCAAACACGCTTTCCTGCCTTCCCTCTCCTGAGATATATCCGAAATTTCGAGGTATGTCCTACAATATTTCCACCAATAGGTTTTGTAGGATCACCAAAGAAAGCCGCCGGGTTTGAAGATACCTGATTTGTTACAACAACTGCTGCATTGTGTAAATCACCAAATCTGGCCAATTCAGCCATATGTGTATTGATTTTTCCCTGCCTATCAGCTAGTGTTCCTCTTCCGATATATTCAGCACGGAATGCTCCAGTCAAGGAGTCTACACACAATAGTTTGATAGGCCTTTCCTTTGCAATCTCATTTACTTTCTCCACCATCAACATTTGCTGGTGGGAATTGTATGCTCTTCCAACATGGATTTTGCTGAGAACCTCATCTGGATCAAGTTCGAGCGCTTTTGCCATAGATATAATTCTCTCAGGCCTGAATGTGTTTTCCGTATCAATAATAGCAACTTCACCGCCCAATCCACCTTCTTCTACAGGCAATTGCGCGTTGACAGCTAGTTGCAATATGAATTGTGTTTTACCAGATCCATATTGACCATAGAATTCAGTTATCGATTGTGTCTCAACACCACCACCCAGCAATTCATCGAACGTATTGGAAAGCGTTGTCAGTTTACTAACAGTTGCCCTCTTTTCCATCAATTCAGTTCCTGTAAGGAACGAACCAATGTTCGCAGCCTTGCGTGCTTCGTTCACAAATTTAGCGCAGGATTCTTTTCCAATCCCGGTAGCATCTGAAAGAGTTCCAGGTGCTTGCGTGCCTACAGCTTCCAGAGTGTCATAGCCTGCCTCTTTGAGTTTCTCAGCGATTGCAGGGCCTACACCAGGAAGATCTTCTACAACTTTTATTTTTGCTTCACTCATTTTTATGCCTCCTTATAGTGGTTAAATCTAGGTTGGAAAACCAAGCCTTGATCCGTTAAAGAATCAAGAATCTCATCAAGCATTGGATTGTCTATGCCTTCCGCTGAGATTTTGATTGCCAAATCATCATAATATATTCCATCACCTTCATCTTCTTTGATAAGTTTCATGACCTTTGTTTCATTGTCATCCGTATCACTTTTTTCACCAACTTCCTCGATTTTTTCCTCAGTCTTCTGTGGAATATCTTCACTATCGGTAGCTGAGCCTGCAGGTTCAAATTCACCAGTAAAATTCTTCGTTTCAGGCATTGAAACTTCACCACCGGCCAGTCTAGTCAAGCAATCATACAACAAAGCAGCATAATTTTCTACAACTACGGTAGGATAGAAGTTCTTTGACAACTCTAATCCATCCATTTCTCTGACAGTCAGATTCGCTCTCTTCAGTGCTTTATCGTCATTACCATATGCTTTGTTAGCGTTTATTCGACGCATAAGTTGATCACAGGCTTTGATTGCCCAATGATTCACTTCATCCATCGAAACAGCTCGAATATTTTCAGGTTGCACACTAACGTATGTTCTTTCACTGTCTTCAGGAGTTCTTGCACGCACTTTCCCAACACATAGGACCGGCACTCCAATTTCGAGTTTTGAAAGGGCAGCAGCGCCTTCAGGATTGTATTGGCCCGCCTGAAGATAATAATAGTCACCATTTGGATCTATTACACGTGCAGTGTAGAATGGATCTTCTTCACTACCACGATTTTCAATTTGGTCTAGTACGCCTCCAACCAAGACACGAGAAAGTTTCGCACCAATTTCAGAAATCAGATAAGTAGGCGAGTATTCCCTATCTTCTACATGCTTCTCTATTGCAAAAGAAAGTTCTTTGGCTAATACCAATACGCCAGGTTCTCTTCTTTGTGCCATTTAGCCCTCCAGAGCAGCGAGAAATTGCCGAGCCACATTGGGAACGTCAATTTCAGTTGCAGGTTCACAACTTCTGGCAAAGAACGACAATCCATATTCGTCAGATCTTGCAAATCCCCTCAATTTCAGAGGTTTTAGTAACAAAGCATCTTCTATCTCATCCAGGAGTGCTTCAGGTCCGAAGTTTTCTTTGACAAATTCGAGGCAGGAATCCAAATCCCGTTCTAGAATTTTTTCAGTTAGTTCCCGGTTAAGGTATGCAGTGCAGGATCCAGATCCATCATCAAAAATCATTCGAATTCTCAAATCAGGAACCGCATTCTTGCGATCATCACCATTTCTAATTACACGATTTGTTTCTTTGTCTCTGAATATTAAGCCACTGTCATCACGTATTGTGAATACGTGCCCTTCCACAACTGCATCAGATGCACCATTTCGCTCGTCTAACTGTGCTAAGGTGTACTGTACTCCATCTTCATAATCCTTTAGAGAAGGAAGGTCTTCGCCTTCAACTTCCGTGAATTTAGTATACTCACCGAATTGAAGATCCGGCCCATTAAATTCTTTCACGTACGCGTTTTCTACTTTGTACGCTTTACCAGCAATAATGTTGTGGTCTTCCCATGAAGTGAATCTGCAGGTTCCGCTTTTGTCTCCTACATTTCCTCCAAAGATAGTTTTCGCTTCTCCCTTGACAGTTATGTTTCGGGTTTCTACTTCCAACACTCTGAGTTCAACAGTAACATTTGACATTCCAGGTTTTAGGTTCACCAATTCAAGTTCTTCCCCGGCGACATTTGTTGATTGTTTTACAATCCCCAAATCCAGATTCTCTAGCTCTGCATCCTCTACTTTTCTCATACTCCCTTCATTTATATTCAGAGTTATTCTATCATTCCAACTTTTTGAATATGCATTCAAAACTTCGATTACATCTCCGTTCTCAAAGTCGCATTGTTCACTCCAATAAGTGTATCGCATACGCATAGTAGAATCTCCCATTTCACCTTCAAAAAGGACTTTCTGAGCACCTTCTTTAGTAGTTATTTCTTTGCGAA
>CAYSOH010000057.1:0-6077 GCA_964432625.1 uncultured archaeon | reverse complement strand
TTCAGAGAACTCCTTGTTAAGAGTTACAAAATTTCAGTTCTAGATGAACAGTATAGGACAGAGGTCTGGACAGTTATCAATGCTATCTCCAATGGTACTAAGGATTCTCACGAAGGAGTTGAGGAGATATCAAACCTAACAAGTAAATATGATGGCCAAGCCAAGATGTTCCTAGATTATGAAATCCCGATGGATCAATTGATAACTCTAGAAATGGTGACATGGGTACGTGATAATTTTGAGATTGAATCTATGGTCGATGGAGTCCCACGCGGCCACATGTCAAATAGAATAACAAATGTAAATGATACAATAAAGAATGATGATGATGCAGCCCAGAAACTGTCTACTATTGAGAATGAGATGTTAAGAGATCACTATGAAAAGGATGTAACTACAAAGGGAGGCCCCTTACTAGAAATAGACGGTGTCCAAGCAGTTTGGTCCAATTGGGAGTTTGAGAGCGTAGGTCCAACATCCCACTTGATTGGAGGTCTTTCATCTAACAAAGACGCTCGTCTTTGGATTGGACAGTGGATGCACATAGAGTTCCCCAATGCTACCCATACTCCAGGAAATCATACCATTAAGTTCGAGTGGCCAGACGAAGATTTCAAAGGGAAAGAGACCAATTTCCATGTAAGTCTAGGTTATGGAGAGGTTTTCACAAATATTACCACCGAAAGCACTAATTTTTGGCCTCATGATGAAGATTACTGGTACAAGCCACCATTTGGCTGGTTTGGTTTTTCTGCAGACAATGGTACAGTTGGCAATTTTGAAGCAACTTTTGGCCCAGGTTTTCCAGATTATACATCCTATGATTGGTATGAGGCGGTAGAGTATGCTGAAACATTAACCTATGAAGGAGTTAATGGCCATCTTGCAACAATAACTAGTAAGGAAGAAGCTGAAATGATTTATTCGTTATTAGATGGCCAATCATATTGGATTGGAGGTTTCCACAACATGGATAATCCAGATTATTCAGAACCGTCCAATGGCTGGGAATGGATAACAGGCGAGAATTTCACCAATGATTTCTGGGGAGAAGGTGAACCCAATGAATCAGGACCTGAAGATTGTCTTGAAATTTGGGGTTTCGATAAATTCTTGAATGATTGTCGTTGCCACCTTGGTTGGATGGGAATAGTGGTAGAATACGAAATGAATGGCACTAACCATTACGAGGCCTATATTCCTCAGTGGCATTGGGATGAGCAGAACGGAACAGATGTCTTGGTCTACGTTCTTGCAGTTCCTTTAACTGATGAAGTAAGAAATGAGATTCTAAAGGAAGAAGGCGATCCCGATGCAGACAATGATGGCATTGTAGATACCTTTGATAGTGACGATGATAACGACGGAATTGAGGATGAAGAAGATATGGATGATGACAATGACGGAATTGATGATGTTAATGATCGTTGTCCCGGAACCAAAGTTGGTGACCGAGTAGATGAGGAAGGTTGTTCAGCATCACAGATAATTGAAGAAGCATCCGAGGATGAAGGTCTTCCAGGTCCCAGTATATTTGTGGTAACACTAACTATCTTGGCAGTAGCCTCAATCAGACGCCGTCTTTAGTTCAGAAAGGATTATTAAATCAAATATGCCATGGACATTTCATGTCCCTAATTCGAATTAGTCAAGTTCTGGCTTTTGGGTTGCTTTTGCTGATGGTGCAAACCCCAAATGCAGAGGCTGAAGAGAGCTACTCCACATTTCCGATTGAACCAGAATTTTTGGATCATTCATCAATATGGGGCCATGCTACTGGCCTTGGGATATCTGATGATGGCAAGTATGGTGCATTAGTATACACCTATGGTTGGGTCCGTTACTTTGATGCAGATACTGGTTGGCTTTGGCACCATAACACTTCCGCATTTTGGCCACAGTTGGCAATGTCTAGTGATGGCCAGTCCGTTGTTGTAGCTGGAACAGGACCTGCAAATTCATCATCTCTTTACTTTTTCACAAAGGATGGACTTGAGTGGAGCGATGATTTCAATAGTGAAGATGAGGGAGGTTTTTCACATGTTGATATCTCTGCAGATGGAGAATACATAGTTGCTGGCAACACAGACAGCAATCTCTATCTTTTCAATACAGATGGAGAGGTAATTCGGCATTTCAACATTACTGTTGAATACGGTCAACATTATGTTGACTATTCGGAAATGCATTGGTTTCATAGTGTATCCATATCATCCAATGGAGACTACATTACTGCAGCATATGCAGGCCATCTTTATCTCTTTCATAAAGGAAGTGACGAACCAATCTGGAAATGGACAGCTCCCGGCGGAGTTTTTGAGGGTCTTTCACTAGTACCAAGCCATACCTCACAAGTTGATATTTCTGCAGATGGCGATAAGATAATAGCAGCGGTCAAGTATTATCCAGACAGTGAATTTGTCTGTGATGATGGAAGGATCATTGAAGCATCAGACGTAGGTAACGGTTATGATGATTGTGAAGATGGTTCAGATGAAGATTCTGAGAATATTGAGAACTTTAATTATGGATACGGTCAATTTTGGGCTCCTACCGTAGGCTACATTTACATGTTTGGAAATGAGGATAATATACCAATTTGGAGCTATAAGCAGGAACCAAATTTGTATGATGAAGATGGCAATCGAGAGTCTTATCCAAAAGATAGTTCGTTCGGTGCTGCTGTGATTTCAGCAGACGGGCAGTATAGTGCTGCTTTGTATGGTGACTATGGGTCAGGCAAACATATGCACATTTTTGATAACAGTGGCGGTACTATATTGTCATCATTCACCGCAACTCCAAATGGAAATATGAGTTCAAGCCAGTGGGATGATTATCGTTTAGATATATCTGCTACCGGAAAATATATTCTTGTTGCTTCACCATATAGTGGTGAAGTACTACTATATGATAGAGATGATACGGCTGCTTTCACTCATCATACTGGAGTACTCTGGAATTTCCACAATAGCACATATGGTCTTGAGAATGGCTGTAATTGCCATAATGTTGCGATGTCTAGTGATGGTACACACATAATGTTTGGTGCCGGTTATACAGGCGGCATTGACTATTACGGAAATATTTATGCTTCAGACACTACGGTATTTTTATTCAATAATCCTAGAGGAGCAAATATTGCAGGGGAGGGTAGCACATCCGATACTACAGACACCACAACCTCAGATGATGAAACGACGACAGGCTATAGTGTTCCTGGACCTAGTCTAGTGATGGCAGCATTCGCTGTACTTGCTGTAGCTTCATTGAGAAGACGAACCTGATTTGTCAGAATCAAAAATATTATAATGCCGCTAAGTGTGGGAGAATAATGACTGACTCTTCAAAACAAATTGACGGAGCATCGGATTCCGACAGCACAACTCTAGGCTCTGGTTTGGTTATCGCAATCTGTGCAGCAGCTCTTCTTTTTGGCGGAGAGGCCCTTGTTTGGTGGACTGCGGACTTCTCAGGAGAGAGTACAAAACCTATGTCCAATAACGGCCACTTCGATTTGGTTTGGTCCATAGAGTATAGTATGGATGAAGGCTCTTCGGATATGGAGATGCGTGTATGGGAGGCAGATGATAGTAGTAAGGAAGATCTTACCGGAGGTGTAATGAATGAGAAAAATTCTACGAAATGGACTGATTCTGATTGTGATTGTGACGAGACGAAAGATTTCTTTACGAATCTCAAATATATGGTGTACGGTTTACTGGCCAGCGGCCTTGCTATAGCCTATTTTGGACAAACAAATAAGATGGAATATCTGTCTATAGTGGCTATAATTGGAGCTTTGATTTCGGCAGGGATTCTGGCCTACACATTTGTCACCTTGCCTGAAGCTACATTGGACGGTGATGATGTGGAAGATACTGTTTGGGGTGATCTTGATCAGAAGAATCCAGCCTTCATTACTGACTTGGAAAAGGAGGGATGGGACGAAGATTTTGAGACGGACGTTAAGTATACTCTCAAAACCATGCCAGGCGTGGCATATTTCGTTCCTGTAGTAACTCTAACCTTATTTGTTTATTTGTTATACTACAACAGTACCAGAGTAGAAGTTCTTCCAGAAAGAAAGTCCTATGCAGGAGTAGATCAGTGGTCCAAGACAAGTGACAGTGGTGGTAACGCTATCAAAGAGTTAGATTTAGACAATCTATTATCAGACGGAAAAGAAACATTTACAAGCGATGACAAAGGTGACATGCCTAGTGTTACAGCTAATCCAGTCAAAGGTGATGAGAAAACAAGCGAAGAAGATGTTCAGTCCTTCCAAGCGAAAAAAGAGGATTCAGGCGAGATGGCCACAATCAAATGCCCTACATGTGCATCTAAGATGGAGGTCCGTAAACTTGGAAAGATGCAGAACGTCACTTGTAATGCATGTGGAACATCTGGCGATATTGATATCTGAGTACTTTGTTTTGTCTTGGAGATTAGATGTCTAAGTTAGATCTTTCTAAACTGTCCGATTTCGTAGATAAATGGTGGGACGATTCAGCTCTACCTAGTCTTTGCGAATTTGTTGAGATTCCCGCTTTATCGCCCTCTTTTGATTCAGACTGGGAGGCTAATGGATATCTTGATGCTGCAGTCAACACATTTGTTGCCTGGGTTCGAAGTTTGCCATTGGAAGGCCTTACAGTTTCAGTTCATAGACTGAAAAACAGATCTCCCGTACTTTTGGTTAGAATTGATGGAGAGGCAGACGGTGAAGTTCTATTCTATTCACATCTAGATAAACAGCCTGAAGCTGAAGGGTGGTCTGAAGGAAAAGGGCCTTGGAAGCCAGTGATAGAGGATGGCTGGCTATTTGGAAGGGGAAGTGTTGACGATGGCTATGGTGGATATGCAGGAGTTCTTTCTGTTCTTGCACTTCAGAATCAAGGCGTTCCACATCCAACCTGTAGATTCTTGATAGAAACAGGTGAAGAGAGCGGTTCTCCAGATTTGGAATTTTATCTGGACGAGATGAAATCAGATTTGGGCACTCCTGACCTAGTTATTGTTCTTGATACAGGAGGGATGGATTATGATCGGTTATGGATAACTCAGAGTTTGCGCGGTATAGTTGCCGGTAAACTTTCCGTCAAGGTTTCTTCAGTTGGTGTTCATTCAGGACATGGCAGCGGAGTCATGCCATCCTCCTTCAGATTAGCAAGACAATTATTGTCGAGAATTGAGGATGAGAATACAGGTGAAATCCTTCCTGAATGGTTACATCTTGATATTACTGACAAGATGAAGGAAGAATGTGCCCAGATAGCAGAAATGGGAGGAGATTCGATTGATGATTTCCCACTGTTAGACGGTGTCCAGAAGCAGGTCAACGATCCGCTTGACATTGTAATGACAATGAATCTAAGTCCCAGTCTTTCGATAATAGGGGCTGATGGAATCCCATCCATACAGGATGCAGGGAATGTACTTAGAACAAATACAGATCTAAAGATATCAATCCGCACTCCACCAGGTGTCAGTGCTCATGAGGTGGCAGAAAAAGTTCAGGAACTTTTGGAGTCAGACCCACCTAATGGAGCTCATGTTGAGGCTAAGATGACAGAAGTCGCCGATGGTTTCCTTTCACCAGAACTTCCAGAGAATATATCAAAGGGACTTGAAAGCGCCTGTCAGGAATTTTATGGACATCCTCCAATGTCACTTTTCATAGGCGGTACCATACCGGTAATGGCAATGCTTCAGTCTCGTTATCCAGATTCTAAATTTATCATTACAGGAGCAGGAGGCCCAGGTGGAAATGCACATGGACCCGATGAGAAATTGCACATTCCAACGGCCAAGAAAGTGACCAAATGTATGTCTGCAGCGGTCTCTTCAGCTATTCGTTAGAAAACGAATTATGGTACTTTTTATAGCTTAAAAACGTTATTTATTATCTTAAATATATGTTTTGCCGTATTAGGCTTCGGGACCTATTATCTATATATATCGTTATCTTACACATGACCTATGAGCTTTAGCAGATTTTCAGTGCTAGCTGTATTTCTCATGATGGTCATGAGTGCTTTCGTTGCAGTTCCAACATATAATGTAGGAGCAGATGA
>CAYSOH010000056.1:0-6259 GCA_964432625.1 uncultured archaeon | reverse complement strand
CTCCCGGATTTGAACCGGGGACCTGCCGGTAACTGCGGCCTCCCGTACTCACGGGATAAAAGGGAAAGACCCCTACAGCCGGCCGCTCTGGCCAGTCTGAGCTAAGGACGGTATCTGTTGTATTTAGTGACCACTATTTGTTGCTTCTTCTAACTCATGCTCGAATTTTTGTGTCTCTAATTCTATGTTAGAATACTTCTTTCCATATTCCAGAATCTTAGCTATAAAGACTAGACAGAGGACAACCATTAGAGCAATAAGCGCATAAGCGGTGTATTCCCAATTTTTACCTTCCATCATGAATGGCATAGTGGCTATACCATTCCAAAGACCATGCATTACTACTCCAAAGAGGTATGCCACTCCAACGTACGTTGTCATCGGTTTCTCCATTTGATTGGCGTATGCAACAGCATATCCCACAGCAGCAGGTCCAACAGCATGCAAGACAGTTGAACCAATTCCCCTTACAAATGCGTTTATTGTCCACGCACCAGATCCATGCCATATCAGTATGTAAAGTTCGTAAAGCATGTTTTCGATTATTGCAAATCCCATTCCACAGGCAACTCCGTAAAGTACTCCTTCATAGGGAGTTCTCAATCTTTTCATCACAAATAAGAGCCCTATCGGTTTCAACAATTCTTCAACTATAGGAGCAACAACAGAAACTAGCATCAATTCAGGCCTTCCAAAACCACCATTCCCCATTAGTGCGTTCTGATCAACTTCGAGTAACCTAGCTCCTAAATCATTCAGGAGACTAGCAGGCAATGTTGAGAACATTCCCCATGCTAATGCTATCAGTACTAGTCTTTGAGGTTCAGGAGAAACCACAGTTCTAGAATAAATATAACTCACCCAAATCAGTCCCGGGAATGAGAAAGCTACTACGAAAGCCACAGGAAATAGATAGATGAATGGCCCTCTTTCACCAAGAGCTACTATTCCAAGTGCCAATGACATCAAGAATCCAAAAAATAGTAACCCTGATTTAGGCAATTCCAATTCTTTTTTTTCAAAAGAACCTATCTTTGGTTTTGTCTTTTCCGGTACAACACCCTCTCCTTTCCAGTCTACGTCTCCTTCAACTTTTGCCTTATCATAATATACATCTCCAGTTTCTCTACTAAATTGTCCAGGATAGATGGGCCTATAAGTCGAAGTTTTCATCTCTTCCTTTTCCTCATTAATATCCCTGGTGTAGGGTTTTTTACTGATAGCTACATATCTTATTGGAGCGGGCATTTTCTGTAATATAGCTACAGTTATCAAAGCTCCAGCAGCCATCAAAATCAAAATCAGTAGACTGAGAAATGGAATTTCAGGCAATGTCATAGGTCTACCATCATCCATTGACATTGGACCAACAATGTAGAGGTACCCTAGCTGCCCTCCCATGATTAGTAGAATGTTGGCGGTTATCAATCCATAAATTCTGAATATTGCTCTATATTTCACATATAGCTATACAAATCTACAGTTAAGATAGTTCCCTTATCATGGAGATACATTCTTGTTTTGCTATTTCAGTTATAGCCTCTGCATCACCCTTGCCATTGTAACCTGCTGCTCCAGGATGTCCTCCGGCAGATCCTCCATTAACATTCTCAACTTTTTCAAGTACTTTGGTAAGATTAACTCCGTCCGCTACAATCCTATTAGACGCTCTTGTAGATAATCTCATTTCACCTTTTTTATTTTCTGAGGCTACTAAAGATATATCCGCCCCTAGTACAATAAGTAGTCTAGCAGATCCAGACTCAAAGGAACCTACACGACTGGTTGCAATTATCCATTTGCCTTCTTGGGACCATTTCATTCTCTGGGCTGCTTTCAGGAACATTGTTTTCTGAGCTAATGGACGTTCTCGATCTAGAATGTTGATAATTTCTTGAGGATTAGCTCCAGCATCACATAGTTCACTAGCAACGTTGAATGTCTCATTATTCGCATGTCTGAATTGTCCAGTATCAGTGTAGATGGCAGAAAGCAGAACGGTCGCACAGTGTTTGCTAACATCCATTCCAAGTTCTTTTATGAACAGAAAGATTATCTCAGCTGTGCTTGTTTTCTGAGGCAGATGTACGATTTCAGTTCCTTCTGGCCAGCCTATTATCTTATCGTGATGGTCTATTACTATGATTTGTTTTGCTTCAGGAACTGGTCCACAATGTTCCGGATTCGGACTGTCCAATGCAATTACAGTTCCATCCCATTTAGCAGGAGGTTCAGTCAATATTTCTTCTTCAGTTATATTGGCAATATTTTGGCCAGAGACACTTATTCCCTCAGATGCAGAGATTATAGCATCACTGAAGACGGTCTTCAAGGCAATGGCTGAGGCCACAGAATCAACATCAGCGTGGTGATGAATTAAAAGTAGTAAATCGTCTTTAAGCGATTCTTTGATTTTTTCATTGAGAAGCATTCTTACCGCTTCCTTCCTGAACTTTCTGAAGAACAGGAGTCAATTTTTTCTGCATCCCTTCAAGCTCCTTGTTTATCGTTTCAATTTGATTTTTAAGACTTTTATTTCTGATTTCCATAGTCTCTTTTTCCTCAGTAAGTTCACTCCTAAGTTTCTCGACATCCTCTACTTTTTTCATCACAGAACCAATAGCACGATAAAGTACGGAGTCTTTTCCAGAATCTTTAATTTCTTCTAGAGTTCTTTCTGTTTCTCTTATTGACATATCAATCTGTGATGCTTGTTGTGATAGGGTTTGAACCTGCTGCTGCATTTGTTGAAAGAGATTCAGTTTCTCTTGAACATTCTCAGGCGTTATTTCAGTCATTATTGGCGACTCCTTGAGCACAATAGGCCCAGCCTAAGAAAGAGTTTAGGGCAGCCCGTAAACTAGTCAAATCCTCAGCCTCAACTTCAATTTTCAATTTCTCACCAGCAGAATGAACTTTAACATCAACTTTTGGTAATCCCTCTTTTGCTTCTATATTCAATGCTTTAGCAATAGCTTCAGTATCTTTTCCAGTTTTCAAGCTCACTTGAGCTTTCATCAGTCAGAAATAACGGTTTTCTTAGTGGAAGGTCTTATCTTATAGAAAATCTTCTCTCCACAGACACGGCATGTAAGACCGAGAACTTCTAAATCCATATCTAATTTTGCACCACAGCTAGAACACTTGTAGTTAACCATTCTCAGTCCTCCCTAGTTGGATAGTATGCTCCACTGGCAAATTGATAATCACAACTGTTACACTTGAATATTCCAGTTGAAACACGCTTGACATTTACTTTAGAGCATGACGGACACTCGTGCTTTTGCTTTTGTTTTTTCTCAACAGAACCTAGTCTTCTTCGAACAGATACACCGTACCTTGGTCCGAATCGACCTGTACTTCCAACTTTCTTTGTTCCTTGACTCATCCTGTAGCACCTTTCAGAGCCTCACGTAAAACGTTATCGGCACTTCTAGCAGTTTTGACAGATTCTCTCACTTCGGTATCGGTGAATGCACCATTCATACCTTTCTGAGCAGCTCTAAGGTTTCCATTTTCATCATGTGCCACAGTTAATCTAGCACTCATAACACATTCTTCATCATAGGTAGGATCTAATATTACGGAATCACCAATCTTAGCAAATGTGCACGAAATTGGCCAGCATGTTACAGGAAGATCAACATCTTCATCTGCTATTCCGTGCTGAACGTTTGGAATTTTTGCATTGGAAAGGGCAGCTGCTGAAGCTAATGTACAGCAATCAAATAAGTTGCCACCGTTGTCTAGAATGTGTAAGTCTATGTAAACCATCCAGACTTTTTCCCCTTCTTCTATACAGAGAGCTCCAAAATCAATCATACGAGATTCCCTAATGCCTCTGTCTACAACCCTAGCTAATTCTATTGATCTTTCTCTTGGAGGTCCAGGATCAAATGACTGATCTGCCAATGGTGCCAATTCCGTAGATGTCGTCATCGTACCACTTTTTGGTGAATCAGGATAGGGTGTTCCAATTAGCAATTTTACACCGCAGAGAACCTTGGTGTTCCCAAGATGAACCATTGCAGATCCTTCTGCAGTATTGATTAAACCAGTCTCAATTTTGACTTCCCTGAAATCGTTTATGCCTCTACCATCAGCTCTTTTGCCTTCGGCAGCTAGGGATTCCATGTGCCCTTTCATCAGGTTTGACACACTGTCATCACTCATGTACTTCCTCCATATCTGTCTTCAAGTGCCTTTCTTTGAATCTTATACAAATCCATACATCCACTTGTGGCAAGATCCAGTGCTTCCTCAAATTCATCAGGAGTAAGGTGACCATCTAATTGCAGTAGAACGATTTCTCCAGTACTTGGTATTATTGCAAGTGGTAAATCAGCTTGACCATAATTATCCTCTTCCTTGTTTAAATCCAGAACAACTACGTCATTGACTTTTCCAGAGGCACATGCAGGTATCATATCTCTCATAGGTATTCCTGCATCTGCTAATGCAACTGATGCAGCAGTCATTGCGGCACATCTTGTTCCGGCATGAGCTTCAACAACTTGCATATCAACTCTAATTGACGCTTTTGGAAATTCTTCAACCATGACTACTTTTTCAAAAGCTTGCGACACAATATAGGAGATTTCACTTGATCTTCGGTCTAGCCCAGGTCGTTTCCTATCATTCACACTAAAAGGTGCCATTGTGTATCTAGCCTGAACTATTGCTCTATCTGCTTTTTGTTTGTGTCTAGGATGACATTCCATTGGTCCAAAGACACCCGCGTAAACCTTGTTGTTTCCCCATTCCAGATAGCAAGATCCATCCGCGTTGTCTAAGACGCCAGCAGTTATCTTTACCTCTCGTAGTTCGTCCGCCTTCCTTCCATCTAGTCGTACACCATTCTTTATCAATTCCAAATCTGTTTGTCCAGCCATTTTATTTCTCCAATAATTTTTCTATTTTCTTTGTTAATCCTTTTGAGGTCGATTCACGATTTATCATCTCGACGGCTTTTTGGGCAAGTGCAATATCCTCACCTTTTCCATCAATCCAGATGTAACCATTCTGACCGATTTGAATTCTCGTCTGAGTCTTTTCTCTAATAGTAGTAATCATAGATCCCTGTTTGCCAATAACTCTGGAAACATTTGTAGGATCCAACTTCACTACTGTACCTGAATATAGTTTTCTGCAATCATCCTTTTTCAATGATATTTGGTGTGAACCTGCAGCATCAACCATGAAAACCTCAGCCCATATTGCATCACCAATAGATAGAAATCTTGCAGTATCTCCAAATGGTACTTTCCAACCAGATTCACTGTGATGCAGTGTTGAGTTAAATGAAGAACCAATATCCATTCTCCAAACAGATGGTCCAGTTTCAACACATATTGCTACAATTTTATCACCTACCTTTGGATTATATCTTCCTGTTATTGGGTTTACATTCACATATCCCGATCTATCGCTTGAATATCCTAAAACAGAGGAGTGAACTATTCCTTCACTTCTAAAAATTCCCCATCCAGGTTTGCTCTTTGTTTCCAGTATATCGCCAGGTAAAACTAAACTTCTAGAGTTACCACTATCAGACTTATCGCTTACTTCTTCGCCCATCGTAAATCATCCTTTTTTTTCCTTCTAATACAATCCTTTGCAAACTCAGGTCTATTTGAAGATTTCTTTAGTTTGTCAGAGAATTTTTGTTTCAGCTGTGCCTTTAGTCACAGAACCCAGAACGTCTTCTAATTTATTGTATGAGGCAGCAGACATTTCCATAATTCCAACCCAACTTCCATCTTTTTGATATTCTTCATTTTCAATCTTTCCGATGCCAGATAATTGCCCGTAACATTTTCCAACATATATCGCTTGTATCTTCACTGCAACACGAATCTTCTCAAATGAGATAGGAATCAAAGGTTTTATCATCTTGACAACATTTTCGACTTGTTTCTCAACAGTCTCCATAGGGTCCACAGAATACCTTGCTTCTTCTATTGCATTTTCTATTCTTTGTGGAGGATGTGCACCACCAGTTTGTGGATTCATCGCGTTTGCAACTATTCGCGCAACAATCTGTTTCTTTTTTTGTTCAACCATCTCTTTTCTTTGTTGTGAAGTCAACTGTATAGTCCCTTCTTCTAGTATTTTTTTGTATATTTCTATTAGTTCTAGTGTTCCAAAGGTATTGTTTACTAGAATCTCTGGTGCCCTTTCACCTTTGGCACTATCACTCCAAATACCATCTGCAGCAATAGCATCTTCCCAATCAATCTCTTCACCTTCTTTGTAATCT
>CAYSOH010000055.1:0-6347 GCA_964432625.1 uncultured archaeon | reverse complement strand
GGTTGTGCAGGTTCGACAACTGGAGGTCTTAAGATGGTTAGGATTTTGTTGCTCTTTAAGGCTCTAAAAAGAGAACTGGTTCTAGTTATTCATCCACGTGCAATAATAAAACTTCGAATTGGAGAGAAGGTATTGGATGACGATCTATTTCGTAATGTAGGTGTTTTCTTTTTTATATTCATAATACTTTTCTTAGTTGGTTCATTAGTAACTCTGTACTTGGAACCTAATCTAACATTAGTAGATGGGATATCTGTTTCACTTTCTTGCTTGGCTAACATCGGACCAGGCTTAGGAGCTATTGGACCTACCACCACATATTATGGTTTTGGAGATCCTGCACTCTTTGTTTTTTCAATCTTAATGATGCTCGGCCGTCTTGAGATAATTACATTCCTTTTGTTATTCTTTCCAGATACCTATAGAGATTAAGGTTAACTTTCTTTATTCAGTCTTTACGTGGTTCTTGTATGTCTACAGAAGAGGACCTAGATCCTGAAATTCCAGAATTGGTGAAAAAATACGTTCCAGGAATCACCAGAGGTCTTTCTTGGGCTAAATATAGCAAGGATAAGGCCAAGGGCAATGCTATGAAATCAGAAGCATTTACAGAGGCAAGAGAGAAAGGTCTTACAGCAGCTCTTTCGGCGCCTTTAGGAGATGAGGGTGACAAGATTCTTGAAGCAGCTGTTAACGGAATATGGGATAGGGCTAAGGAATTAACGGCATCTGCCAAAAAGATATCAGATACCTTGAATCATCAACCTACCAAAGAAGAGAGGGACAAAGTTCTGGAAGATGCAAAAAAAGCAGCCAGAAAAGCAGGTCTACAGGCAGCTATTGCAGCAGGTTGGGAAAAAGGCTGGGAAGAGGGCATTCAAGAACGCAGTTCCAGTGATTCAGATTAATCTAAGTTGCATGCTACTGAAGTATCTGGATTCTTTCATTCCCTCAATAATCTCATTAAAGAAATCATCTTCATCTAGTATTGCCTCAATTTGTCTTTGATCCATTTCTAAATTTATGTATTTTGTCCTTCCCTGTCGGCCCAAGCTAACTACTTTGGCATTTATCAAACCCTGCATATCTAGTTCAGATATGATATTTCCAACCCTTCTCTGAGTAAGGACATTAATTTTGAAACGTTGACAAATCAGGTTGTAAGTATTGTAAACTTCTCCCGTGGTTTGCTGCACGTTTTCCTTGGGGCTGCGATTCAGAATGATACTCGCCAGAACAGCTTTGTACTGCAAGGTTAAAGTTGATACAAGATTACGAATAAGATCCTGTTCCATAATGTTTTTCGCTTTGATGACATAATCTACAGTTACGGTGTCTTCCCCCTCTCTTTCAGCAATCTCTGCAGATATTCTGAGAAGGTTCAGTGCTTTTCTTGCATCTCCATGTTCTTGGGCAGCTCTACTAGAGCAGAATGACAGTACTAATGGGTCAATTACATCATCTTTGAAAGCCATACTAGCTCTCTGCTTCAGTATGTTCTCAATTTGTATTGCATTATATGGTGGAAATATCAGTGCTTCTTCTCCCATTCTGGACCTTACCCTTGGGTCAAGCAGTGTAGTAAATTTCGTATCATTAGAAATACCAATAAGACATATTTTGGAATTGTCTAAATCTGAGTCAAGATCCGTAAGATGGTAGAGAATGTCATCACCTTTTTTATTTACAAGTGCATCTATTTCATCCAAGACCACAATGGCAATTCCTCCATCCTCATCTGCTTTTTCCTTTAGGGCTGAATAGACCTTATCAATTCTCCAACCTGCATTTGGTATTTGTTTTTCCCAATCAGTAGAATAAGTTTTTCCGATTCCGGTCAGAATGCCATAAGGAGTATTTGTTTGTTTACAATTTATGTAAGCTGTATGAATTTTTCTCCTTTCGCTATCAGCCTTTGCAAGAATCTGATTGCATATGTATTTTGTAACAGCAGTTTTTCCAGTTCCTGTCTGGCCGTATATTAAAATATTGGATGGCCGCGCACCATAAAGAGCAGGTTTCAAAATGCTTGCAATATCATTGATTTGATTATCTCGATGTGGAAATTCATGTGGTACATAAGCTGATGACAAGACCTCTCTGTTCTTGAAAATACGCTGTTCTTCCATTAACTTGTCGAAAACGTTGCTTCTATCGGAATTTTTCATTCTTGTCATAGATAATATGCCTGCAACAAGCAGGGCCTTGGGTATAGCATACTGCCTATAAATGCGAAGGGTCCTCAGCTAGTTTTCTTTTGTTTTTAAAGCCGATTTTACAACAACATTTTTGTAATAATATAATCGCTTTAACTTTACTTACAATGTATTACAAAAGGGTTTTCTTCTCTCTCTAATAGGGTTGAACTTGTCAGTGAAAGAAAAGGAAGTCATTGCTTGGCTTTCTGAAAGAAAGTTGATGCCGTCTCCTGAATTGATTACACATGTTGTAAACCATCCAGAGGGTTTGATAATCCTTGAAAGATCGGTTGAATCACTTGACAGCCCTAAACTTTTCCT
This sequence comes from uncultured archaeon, assembly GCA_964432625.1. Classification (GTDB taxonomy): domain Archaea; phylum Thermoplasmatota; class Poseidoniia; order MGIII; family CG-Epi1; genus CG-Epi1. The sequence goes on along the minus strand of CAYSOH010000055.1, from coordinate 3,828 downwards.
AAGCATATCAGATTTGATACCAGCTGAGGTTTCTGAACCACCTAAACCGATAACTCGGCCTAAGGTTGCAGATATTCCTCCAGTTATAGTTGAACGGCAAATATCGAAGAGTTTAGCAGATGGAAAGCTGGAAAGCTATGTTTCACTTTTTAATGATCGTTTCAAGACACTTTCAAGGTTAGTCCGACGAGATCCATCAATGAGAGATGCCGGTAGTCTCTCAACTCTAAATCCTGATGAAGAAAACAAAGTTATAGGTATGGTTGCAGAAATTCGGACTTTTTCCAATGGCCGCATTAGAGCTACACTTGAGGATTCTAAGGCCAGACTCAATATAATGCTGAATGAATCAAAAGGGAACAATCTAAATCTTCTTCACGATGAAGTCATAGGAGTTTCAGGTAAGTTAAGCCGCCAAGGTAATCTGTTGTTTGTAAATTCACCTATAGTTAGACCACATCTTGGGCGTTATAGAGAATCTGCAAGAGCCGAAGAACCCTATATTGCATTGTTCATATCAGACATACATCTGGGAAGCAATACATTCCAAAGTAAGGAATGGTCCAAATTCATATCATGGTTGAACGGTGAGGTTGATTATCACAAGGAATGGATACCAAATCCAGGTTATTTGATAATGGCTGGAGATGTTGTGGACGGTATAGATTCCTACCCTGGGCAAGAGCAGGATCTTTCTATAACTGATGTCTGGGAACAATATTCTGAATTAGCAGATTCAGTCTCCAAGATTCCAGAAGAGATACAGTCAGTAATAATGCCAGGGAATCATGACGCAGTAAGGCTAATGGAACCTCAATTGCCACTTCCAGATCGTGTCATAAAGAATTTCAATGACAATATAACTTTCACAGCCAATCCAGTCTTGTTGGACATCGCTGGTGTCAAAGTTCTCTGCTACCATGGTAAATCCCTCGATGATTTAGTCAGCCTTCGTGAGCTTTCCTATGACAATCCAATGGCAATGATGAAAGAATTACTTGATAGGCGACATCTGGCACCGATATATGGAGGAAAGACACCTTTAGCTCCTGAACGAGAGGATCATATGCTGATACGAGATGTTCCGGATATTTTTGTTACAGGTCATGTTCATTCATGTGGTGTTGAAAGATACAAGGGAGTTCTCATGCTGAATCCGGGAACTTGGCAGTCCCAGACAGATTATCAGAAAATGATGGGTTTCCAGCCAGACCCCTGTAGAGCCATTGCCGTTAATTTACAAACACTGGACACTCAGGTCTTGGACTTCAATTTTTAGTCAAAACTCAGATTATAAATAATCATATCTGTGTCAAAAGTTAATGAGAGATTCAAACAATGCCTTCCACATTGCTATACCCTGCAGGGACCTACAGGAAGCATTGAATTTTTACGAGGGTAAATTGGGTTTTGAAAATAGACGCAGATATGATGACCGCGTCACGTTCAACATGTTCGGAGATCAATTGGTCTGTCATCTTTCTCCAGACAAGATAGATACTGATCCAGATCCATATCCACGCCACTTTGGTATTACCTTCCATAAACAGTCAGATTTCGATTCATTCGTGACTTTATTAGAGGATAACAAGGTAGAATTGCTAAATCCGATTTCAACACGTTTCGATAATATGCCTGAGATGCACAAGACCTTCTTTTTGAAAGATCCTTCAAATAATATATTAGAATTCAAATTCTATCCTAATTCAGAGATGATGCATTAAAATGTCAAAGACAAAAGTAGTTATCACTGGTGCAGGAGGTGGCGGCGCTAACAATATAATAACTACAATAAAAGATAGAGGAGAATATTTTCTGATTGGTTTTGACATCTCTGAGTACAAAGTGGCCAGAGCTAATGTTGATAGACGTTTTGTAGTTCCTCCAGCTTCCTCACCAGAATATGAAGTGGCAATATCAAAAATTATCTCTGAGCAGAAACCCGAATTGATAATTCCTACCAATGATCCAGAGGTTGAGAAATTATCTGAAATCAGAGACAGGCTGGAAACGCAACTTTTCTTTCCAGATCACAAATCAGTAGCCTTATGTTTAGACAAATGGAAGTTCTACAATTTTGCCATGGAAAAAGGCATACGTATGGCTGAGACTTATCATGTAGAGAGATTGGATGATGTTGATGAAATATTCTCTAAATTCGATTCAGACATGCTATGGTGCCGTGCTAGAAAGGGGGCAGGTTCTAAGGGAGCAACTAAGGTAAAGGATGCAAATCAGGCCAAATGGTGGATTAAGTATTGGAATGAAATGAGAGGAATGAAGATTTCAGATTTCACAATATCTGAATTTCTTCCAGGACGAGACTTTGCATGCCAGAGTACTTGGAACAATGGAAAGCTAGTTCTGATGAAAGCAGCCGAGCGTCTGTCCTATATCGAGGCAGCTTCAAGACCTAGCAATATGTCCTCCTCTCCTGAGTTGGCCAAGACGGTCAATGATAAATCCCTGTTTGACTTCTGTATAGATGTGATTCAGAAATTATCTGGAGATAAAGCACATGGGAACTATGACATAGATATCAAAATGAACGATCAAAATCAATATTGTGTTACGGAGATAAATATTGGTCGTTTTTTCATGATAACTAATCTATTCAACCTATCTGGTACGCATTCTATGATAGACACTTATCTGAAATTGGCTAGAGGTATAGATCCTGGTATTGAGAATCCTTTTGATTTTTCCGAGATGTATCTGATACGTTCTTTGGACACTTTACCGACCGTGTTGTCACCCGATGAAATATCTAGGCGTCTTCAGGATTAGGATTTCTCCTAACAAATCTGTAGAGAGATTCGATTCTTTCTTCGCAACGCTCCCAGTTGTGGGTTTTTTCCGCCAGTTTCCTTGAGCGTTTACCCATTTCAGTGCAAAGTTGTTTGTCAAACATCATCTTCATTATTGTTGCTCTGAGCCTATCCCATCTGCCCCACGGGAATGTAAGTCCAATCTCTTCTCTATCTACCAATTGTCCCATTAAAAGTTCTTTACAGGTTATTATTGGTACTCCTGCAGCCATGGCTTCAAACAGCTTGTTTGGGGCACTCAATCGGCTGTTAACATTTGATGGGTCAAGAGCCATTAAGACCGCATCACAGTTAATCGTTTCGAGTGGGACATTGTCTGGATGGATTGGTCCCATATAATTTACATTCTCATATTTCTGCTCAATTGCCTTGATATTTGGTACTAATGTCCCAAAACCTCCGATATCAAATTGAACATCTTTCATTTTTCCAACGGTTAAGGCAGTTTCAATAATTCCTCTTGACGGGTGTTTTTCCAGAACACCGATGTATAGTATTCGAAACTTGTTGTTTTTTTCCCGATTTTCGATTTTACGAATAGGGTAAGCGTCGAGTCTTTTGACATTTCCGACCCTTGTAAGTCTGGAATTAAGGAATTCTTGCTGAGCCATTTTCATGACCTCATGAGCCTCTTCTTCGCTGGCGGCGAAAGGTGCTTTAGTCCCAGACTGTAGCATGTTACCAATCCTTGCATAATTTGCAGGGCCTGCAGAGATGATACCAGTACAATTTCCAAGTAGTTTCGCCTCAAATTTATGGAGTAGATTCGCAACTGTGTTTGACACAGCACCCTTGACTAATCCAGGGTAGTTCTCATGGCAGTCATAGACTAATGGGATTTCCAATATCTTTGAATTAAAAACACCAGCAGGTAAGGTATCCAAATCATGATAATGCAGAATCATGTTCTTTTCGAGTTTGTGAAAAGCCAGTATCTGCCAAGTACTCCACCAAAGAAATCCAGGTAGTTTTCTGGCAAATAGGCCAGGATTATTCAGGG
>CAYSOH010000054.1:0-6366 GCA_964432625.1 uncultured archaeon | reverse complement strand
TAGTTCTCAAGTCGTCAACAGCACCAGGTTGAGTTAATCCTATAGCTAGGAATAAGACAATCATGAAGAAAACTGGGACTGCAGCAGTTCGATTAACTAAAGGTGGATCCCATGTCATATGCATGAAGAAAGAACCAATAAACCAACATTTAATCGCTGCGATTCCAAAAAGGATTCCCATAGTTATCCAGAAAGAGAATTCTTGAAGAATTGCACCTACTTCCAATAGCGTCCAGAACACTAGCCATGCGAAGACTTTCATGAATCCTTCAATAGGATTATCGGTATGACCAAATGTGACCCATGCCGGGAATGAGTGATCATCATGATGTTCGTCATGCCCATTTTCAGTATCTTGTTCTTCTTCGCTCATTTTACCTCAATACAAATAAAAGAATGGGAATACGAATACCCAAACAACATCTACGTAGTGCCAGTATAGACCGAATAATTCGATCGTGTCGTTATATTTCTCATTGTAACCTTCCTTGTTGGATTTTGCAATGAGATATCCGAGTGCTATAAGTCCCACGAAGACGTGTGCCCCGTGCGTTCCAGTAGTAACGTAAAATGTAGTTCCTTCAAGACTAGTGTCTAGCCAGAATCCATGCTCATACTTCGGAGCCACACAATGATTAGCTATATCTTGTTTGGTAATATCACAGTGGTCTCCCCAGAAGTGATAATTCTTCATTTCCCACCATTCGTATGCTTTCAAGGCAAGGAAAAGTGCCCCTAGGAAGAACGTAGCCATCAAGTATCTAGTTGCAGCTTTTGGATTGTTATTTCTGGCGGCATAAAGTGCTAGAACTACAGTAAGACTGCTTAGTAGAAGTGCAAACGTGTTTATGACACCAAATATTAGGTGAGAACGAATTATATCTGCAGCAGGAACCCAACAAGGATCGATACCAACACATTCAGCAAGATTAGGGTCATAATCAGGAACTGCAGCACGATATCTAAGATAAGCACTGAGCAATGTACTGAATACCATAACTTCAGTTAGAAGGAATATCCACATTCCAAATTTACGAGTAGATATACTTGCCCAGAATGGGTGATACCCAACGATATCCTCTCCTTCTTCAGAATCTTGCGGCCAGTAGTCCTGTACCCACATCATGAACCCAGTTATCATTCCTGCAATTCCCACAATGAAAACAAACCAGTACGAAGTGTTCCCAGTTGCTTCACCATCAACAACCGGTCCTCCAGAAGTAGCCATGACTAATCCAATAAACATTATGGCAGAAGCTATACAGAAAACGAAAGGTGCAGGCGTACCATGGTGGCCATGTTCTTCGCTCATTCCGCTTCCTCCTCTGCTAACTTAAGCGTAGGTATCTCTGTGAAACTGTTGTGTGGTGGAGGTGAGCTGGTAGCCCATTCTAAGGACCATCCATTCCATGGATCATCACCTGCCTCTTCACCATTCCTGTAGGAATACCATACATTGTAAACAAATATCAGCTGTGCCAAACCAAAGATGATGGCTGTCACGGTTATGAATTGATTCATCTCAGTTAGTGCAGGATCATAGGTTGCATATCTACGAGGCATTCCTGAGATACCAACATTGTGCATTGGATAGAAAGCTGCGTTGAAGAAAATAAATGATAAAGCAAAATGAGTAAGTCCCAAAGTCTCATTCATCATTTTCCCCGTCATCTTAGGGAACCAGTAATAGACTCCTCCAAGGAATGAAAACACAGTTCCACCAACTAACACATAGTGGAAGTGCGCTACAACGAAATAGGTGTCATGGAAAGCAATATCCAGAGGTATAGATGCTAGAATGATACCCGTAATTCCTCCAATTGTAAAGGTAATAATCGTACCCAAAGCAAATACCATCGGAGTATTAGTAACTACAGATCCTCCAGTCATCGTTGCTAACCAATTAAAAATTTTGATTCCCGTCGGGACAGCAACTAGCATTGTTGTTAACATCACAATGAAACGGAATAGGGGATCAGCTCCAGTTGTGAACATATGATGTCCATAGACCACGAATGAGATGATTCCAATAGTAGCCATTGCGTAGACCATCGAAGTGTAACCAAAGATAGGCCTTCGTGAGAAAGTTGATATGATTTCAGACAGAACTCCAAATGCAGGTAGAATCACGATGTAAACTTCAGGGTGTCCAAAGTACCAGAACAAATGCTGCCATAGTATAGGATCTGCCCCAGCTTCCACATTGAAATATAATGTTCCAAAAGTTCTGTCAGCCATAAGTAGAATCAGAGCTACTGTGAAAACAGGGATTGAAAGTAACAGAAGGAAAACCGTAACAAAAATCGACCATGTAAACAATGGCATTCTCATCAGAGTGACGCCGGGAGCCCTCATTCTTAGAATGGTTGTAAGGAAGTTAATTGCAGTCAGTGTGGATGAAGCACCCAACATTATCTGACCAGCTACCCAGAAATCGGTACCTGGCACTGTAGCTGTTGCGCCAGAAGCGTAAGGAGTGTATCCCGTCCATCCGACATCACCAGCACCACCAGTGAAGTATCCCATGTAGATTACAATACCTCCAGTAGGTAGCAACCAGTAACTCAAGGCATTCAATCTTGGAAAAGCAAGATCTCTAGCTCCAATTTGTAAAGGAATAAGATAATTCGCAAATCCGAATATGATAGGCATGGCAGCCATGAATATCATGGTAGTTCCATGCATAGTAAATGTAGAATTGTATTCTTGGTAGGTCATGAAGTCATTGTCAGCTTCGAAGAGTTGCCAACGTATCATCAATCCCAATATTCCTGCGATAAAGAACCATGCAAATCCAGTGCAGATATACAATATTCCGATGTATTTGTGGTCAGTTGTAGTCAGCCATGGATAGACAGATTTCCAATAATCACTGAGAACTTGTTCGAATGATTTTTCATCTCTTATCATCCGGTTGCCGACAACTACAACACTTAGAGCAAGGAATACTACAGTAAATGTGTAAATTATCTTCTGAGGCGTTGATAATCCGTCACCATCATTCGATATAACGGCATTTGCGCCAGGAACTGCAAAGTTTGCTTGATTCCAACTATCTCCGCTAGTTCCTCCTGCCGCACCATCTGCATTACCATTAACTGAATTACCATATACCTTGAACTCGGCAACCACTGAATCACTTTCAGGTGCCGTCCAATTGAACGTCCACGTTCTGAAATTGTTTCCATCCTCTGTGTGTGTCAGATGAGTTTCACCCTCAGGTTTCCAGACATTGTCATCTGTTGCCGTCAGTGTACCTTGTGAGGCAGTAATGAAAAATCCACCCTGATTACCCCCTTCCATAGGAGCAGGCCCACCAGATATGTTCAGGGTCAAAGTATACACTTGACTCACATTGAAATTACCATCTGGCAATCCAGACAGTGTTATCCCAACACCAGAGTTAGGACTTGCCTCGTGGCAGCTGCAACCATTTGCCTCCACCATATCTGTTATTCCTGCATCTATTCCAGTAGGTTGAGTGTTAGCAGTTGGGAATGCTGTAACAGCAAACAATATAGATATTAGAAATCCAACACTGAGAATCTTGATGGTTTTCCTATTCATTCATTCCTCTGTGATGCTGAACAACCGTTCACATCGACTGGGTCACCAACATCGGTGTTCGGACAAAGATCGTTGCCATTATCAATTCCATCATTATCATCATCCCTCTGTGATTCTGAACAACCTTTCTCATCGACCGGGTCATCAACATCGGTGTTCGGACAACGATCATTGTCATTCTCAATTCCATCATTATCATCATCAGGCACCGTAATCCACAAGGTTGCTAACATCTTGGAGTGACTTTTTCCACAAAATTCAGTACAATAGATGTTGTATTCACCAGGCTCAACATCACCCGTGTCAACCCAAGCCAGTGTTTCCACACCAGGTACAGCATCCTGTTTCACTCCAATTTCAACTATGTAAAATGCATGTAGAACATCTACAGCATTGATATTGAAACGTACAATACTGCCATGCGGAATCTCTAAACAGTTCACTCCATTAATCATTGCAGGTGTCATCGTTTCACATGAATTGAAATTCTCAGGAACTTCATACCCTTCTTCATAAGTGAATGACCAGTACCATTGTCCGGACACAACATCCACCGTTAAATCAGTCTCATCTTCATCAGGAACATCCCATAGATAGTCCAATGGAGCTAGTGAGATAACCGTCAACCATGTTACCAGAATAAGTGGTGCAATTGTCCAAGATAATTCAATAGCCACATTTCCTCTCTCGTGGGGGAAAACACCAGGTTTCAGAGCATCATCATGCTCAGGATCACCTTCCTTATGCTTGTACACTATCAAATTGTACCCCATCCAAACGAATACAAGGACACCTACGATAATCGACCAAATCATCATTTGCCAAGTAATTCCAAGATATCCAGAGCTGGTACCGCCAAAGTCGTGCCAGATACTAGGATTATCAGGAAATATGATATCTTCAATCAGTGACATTTTGTTGCCTCAATAAAGCACAGTATTCTCTACATTTAGGACGGGGTTATAAAGCATATATATCTATTACAGAGTTATATGGTATGCTGAGTCAATTACTAACATTATGAACAGTGTATAGAGATATATATTCGAGAATTTGAATAGATTCCATGCATCATCTTCCGATTTACTATTACGGAGCGAAAATGCCAGGAAGGAAAAATAGATAGACAAGGCAAGACCAGAAATCAGGAAAATGATACCAGTTTCTCCATTTATGTAAATCAAGGCACTTGTGAATATTAGGGCCACAGTATAACCTGCGATATGATTCCTAGTAACGTCTTCGCCACTTACAACTGGAAGCATAGGTACACCTGCTTCTCCGTAATCTCTTCTTTTGGAAAGGGTAAGGGACCAGAAATGGGGCGGCGTCCAAATGAAAATAGTCAATACCATAAGCCAAGGTAGTACAGCTTCAATATCTCCGGAAGCTGCAGCCCATCCAATCGCAGGCGGTGTCGATCCTGCCAAACCACCAATTACAATATTCTGAGGAGTTCTTCTTTTCAGTAGCATAGTGTATATACAAACATAAAAAAAGGCACTGAACGCAGTTATCATTCCAGCATTTTGATTAGCTAGAAAAGTAACAATTGCAATACCTATTATACACACGCTCAAACCAAAAGCCAAAGCATGATTTGGTGAAATATATCCTGAGGGAATTGGCCGGTTGACAGTTCTTTCCATCAATGGGTCAATATCTCTTTCGTACCACATGTTGATGGCCATTGAACCACCACTTGCAAGTGAACCTCCGACTAGTACTATAGCACATGAGATTAGACTGTCAAGGTACTCTCTTCCAGAATCATAACCTTCTTTGAAATCATAAACAAGAACTCCGCAGATGGCAGTCGCTTGGAGCAGAAAGACCACACGGGGTTTCATTAAAATCCAGTATACTTCAAAGATTGAGGGTTTCTTATTCACTATTAACCACCTTTTGATTTGTATTACAGAGAAGATATGCTCCAGCTATGCTAAGGAATGCCACGGTTCCAATTAAAAGGTGTAACAATGAAACCCAACCTGGAAACGTTCCTTCTCCGGCTAGAATAAGATACAGTCCACCAATGCCTATGTTGATAATGTAAAGGCCAAGAGTTACATCAATAAAAACAGAAAGAATTGATTTTCCATGGTTCTCATTGACCCATTTTCGACCCCATATGAAGAATCCAGCTACCAGTAATGCTGAAATTCGATGTATGAATTGTATAATTGTTCCTAATTGAGATAATTCAGGTATTATCTTTCCGTGACAGAATGGCCATCCATTGCTGAACCCAATTCCACAAGCACCTCTGTGATATCCACTAGATAATAGCGCTCCAATCAACATCTGAAGAAGTAGGAAAAAAGCCATGAACCACAACAAATTCATTATTTTTTCGTTTTTGATATCAATCATAAGATATTCCGGCAATCCCGTTTGATTATGCCACCACATTATTCCTATAGCAATTAGTGAACTAGTAAACATCAAAGCCATGAAAAGATGCAATGCAACTGTCCATGGTGCATTGTCGAGATCAACAGTAATGTACCCCACAATAGCTTGCATTACTAGTAGTATAGTGACCAGAAAATGGATTTTGTATATTTTTTCTCCAATCTCTTCACGTAACGCCCAAGAAGTGTAGTGACTGTATAGAACTAGAATACCTATAATTCCAACTAGACCTCTATGCAACCATTCTGTGAATATCTGAGTTGAAGTGTATCTGTGTTCAGCCCCTCTGGAATCTATCTCATCAGGATTGTCTTTCCACCATTCTTCCTGTTCTTCAGGCGATACATCAAATCCCCAAGTACCAAAGCATGTCGGCCAGTCAGG
>CAYSOH010000053.1:0-6393 GCA_964432625.1 uncultured archaeon | reverse complement strand
GCCTTTGCATATCAACTTGGGAAAGAAATTGGTAGCAGTGTCAGAATATCTCTCAGCGATGACGCTTTTTTGTTGACGTTTCCAAACAGAATGGCCATAGAAGGATTAGTAGAACGTTTAATGCCAGATAAACTTGAACCACTTCTAAGAAAAGCAATCAAGAATACAGAAATATTTGCTCAAAGATTCCGCCATTGTGCAAATCGTTCATTCATGGTTCTAAGAAACTATAAGGGCCGTGAGATTTCACTACCAAGACAGCAATTAAGAACATCTCAAGTGCTGGAAGCGATAAATGAAGTTGATTCTTTTCCTATGCTTGAAGAAGCATATCGTGAAATCCTATATGATGCGTTTGACATAAAGAATGCCCAACTTGTAATCAATGAAATCAAAGACGGAACAAGAAAGATAGGATATCGAGGATACGAGCCAATACCTTCTCCACTATCTCACTCCCTGATACTTTCCGGACTCAGTGACATTGTTCTCATGGAAGATCGTTCAGCTCTGCTGAGGGAATTGCATGCTCAAGTTCTTGGAAGAGTCTTGGAAAAGGGAGATGGGGATAAACCAAGATTCGAAAAAGAACTTATTGATAGTTATTTTAACGAGAAAAAGCCAATCATAGGAACTAGAGAGGGTGTGATACAAGCTATCCGCCAGATTGGAGGAGTTTACTTACTGAATGACAGGGGTAAGTCGGTCTATCGAATGTCTGATATGGCTAGTTCTGAAATGAAGGATTTATGTCAAGGCATAATAGATGATGGAACTGTTGAATCTGTCTGGACTGGGGACAAAGACACCCTCTATGTTACTTCAGAAATTGTACCATACTACAAACGAATCTACGGGTCTGAAGAAAAATTGTCAAAAGAAGCTGAAAAGATTTACAAAAAACTCAAAGGAAAGAAGGAAATAAAAAGAAAAAAGATAAGTGATGAATTAGAGAAGAGTTATCTTATTCAAAGACATGAGGACAAATTCTCAAAAAGAGATATAGAAAGTAGTGCATCATATGAGAAATCACTGGATTACCTGATTACAAAGCATATTGGATTTGTGGGCCCTCAAGCTATAGAAGAAATTGCTCTTGAATTAAGATTATCAGAAGATGTGGTTAGTCAATCACTCTATGATTTAGAAGAACAAGGAGTGATCCAAGGAGGTAATTTTGTGCTTGGGCAAAGCACTCCTCAATACTTGATGGCCGAGGATGTTATCTACCTAGAGGCCCAAGCACATGGTGATGTCGATGTTATACCAGATAAAATTCTTAGGGAATATATCGATTACAAGGTGTTTAGAAAATTCTCAAGCCTACAGACACTATTTGATCAACATAGTGATGTTTCATCCCCTAGAACTGTATTCCATAGACTAGATGAACCAGATTTAGAAGAATGGTGGGAATGGAGAGACTCCGATGCCATATTACAAGGTAGATTTTCAGGTGGAAGGCTGAGGTACGTTCCAGCCAACAAAGTTGGCATGTATCAAGCTCTTTTCAGAAAGGAACCTGAAGGTAAAATTCAAAGTTTGATTATCGACATGCTTAGAAGAAGTCCACCTGTTACAAAGAGTGAGATAACAAAGGAATTAGAGCTCAAGCCTGAATTGATTGATGGTGCACTCAGAACTCTTGAAGAGAATCTAATGATCCATCGGTACAATCGTAATCGTAATCCATGGACTACTCACAACAGATATCGCCTTCTTACAGAGTATGACGCTCCTGAAGAACCTGAGAAAAAACTGGTGATTGATGTATTGAGGGGGATTGGACCATTAACATTTGCGGAATTGAGAAGGGAATGTGGAATGCCTCTCAATGTGACGAGAAGTATCTTGAACCAATTACAAGAGGAGGAAGTTGTATCAAGAATAGTGGTAGTAGGGGCGACTAGACTATTCACATACTGTTTAACTGAAGAAGTAGAAACTATCCGAAAAACTGAGGAAAAGAGAAAAGCTCGTGTTATTTCATGGAGAGACCCACTACTGACGCATATCAGAAGAGAAATGTATTCGAGTTATGGTGAGTCTTGGACGCATCCTATTGTCTTGGGAGGCATGGTAGCAGGATACATGGAAGCATGGGCAATGTCTGGACTGTTAGATGTTAGAGAAGTTGTATTAGATGACAACATAGAAATTGAAGAATTTCTAGATGCTTTGGATGAATTTGCTAAATATCAAGAAAATTTCCATAGCAACATTATCCGAGTCAAAGTTTTTGATAGCACTAAGGTGAAAGAACTAGATTCTTCAGTAGTGGATAGATTCGAAAAGAAAGGTTATCAAAGAATCAGAGAATGGCTAGTAAAAGGTCCTGTAATAAATCGTTCTTATCAAGAACGAGAAATATATGGGTACCTACTCTGGAAGCAGAGAATTCATCCTGAGCGAAGATTCAGAAATGCCGCGGAAGCATTCCGGGAAATGGGAGGCGTGCGTTCAGAATACGAGCTCTCGCTGAGGATACAAGGGCGATTCTTCCATCCAAAGGACTACGGCAATGAGATGGAATTGGTTCAAGGAGTCATGATACCTAGCTACTCAACCTATTGTAACGTAAGAGATGCCATAATCTATCGTGACGCACGAAACACTCCTTCAGAAGCTAAGGATAGGAGACTTCTGGCTCTAGCTATTGACTCAAAGGGAATACCTCGTGAAGAACTATACCGTAGAAGTGGAATGGATCCTGACTCATTCAAACAATCATTGGCTAGACTATATCAGTCACTGAATTTGGTTAGAACAACAAGAGGAAATTATCGAACTTTACCAGTAAACCGAATCTATGAAGTTGATGAGGCAAGATTTAATGTTGTCAAGAGATTGATATTATCTTTTGGAATTGTATCAGCGGAGGACCTCGGAATGTTACTTAAGGGAGAAATCCCAATGGCTGAACTAAGAAAGATACTTTCAAAACTCGAAGAGGAGGGAATTCTAGTGAAAGGGTTTCTTAAAGAAGAAAGTGAGACGTTGTACTGGATTATCAAAGATGAGATGGAACGTGTAAAAGGCCATCTCTTCCAAGGCAGTTTTATCCTAACACAGGCTGATAGACTGTCCCATTACCTTAGTGAGGATGTAAAACAGAAATTTGGTTTGGGAGCGTGTAATGTTATATTCAGTTCAACGAGACCTACGGGAGCATTCAAAATGTCTAAAAGAGGAAAGGATGTAATCATAACCGAATTTGTAGGGGGAAATCAAGAAAGACATGTAATTGATGCTTGGTGTAGACAATGGAGACTTAATCTTGAATGGGAATTGAAATCCGATGAAAAAGTAGAAGTCTAGTGGAATTCCCTATAGACTGAATCTGGCAATTCTGTATGTATTTTGTGAACTTGTTCCTTGGAAAGAACATGGCCCTCAATCGCTTTCTGTGTTTTGCGGGGTACCGTCTTGGGACCCATAACTGCCCCTGGACGTTTAGGGTCGTCAAGATAATCTGTCTCCAGCATAAATTCTGAATCTGATGAACTTTCTATATTTGTAGAGGATGAAATCAAAGAAACTACGATTCCACTTGGATTCTCAAGAGCTCCGGGCCCTCCGTAATGCTTCACCAGTCTGGATTTTGGAAAATTTGCGTTGTTGGCTATTCTAGACAAATCTGCCATTACCTCTGGAGTCCCAGATTCTGTATGTAAAACAGCGGCTGCGTCAACTTCTTTGGCCCGAGATAGTGATTCTGTCAGAACATCGTTTGATAATTTCCATGTGGTTTCGTCCACTTCAAAATGAGGTCGGCCAAGTTCACCCAAACCCACTATTTTATTCTCATCAACCAGTGACGTGCAGTAATCCACTGCTTCAAGATATGTTTCTGTTCCTTTTGAAATGTCACTAGACTCAATAAGTTTAAGCAATTCAATAGGGTGAGGGGCTGCAACCACGGCGACTTTGGCTCCTACTTCTCTTGCCTTATCTGCTAATTTCAGAGTTGTAGAAACTTGTTCCTTGAAAGAATTAATTTTATTCCAGAGGCCATACGGCTTGTGTACCAGCACAAGACGGGTACCACCTGCCTTGATGAAATCCTTAACCGCTAATTCCTTCCTACCCAAGGGGTCCAAATGAAAATGATTGTCAGTTATCTCCACAATATCATAGTTAGATAGGCACGTATAGGCTTTACTCATTTCTCGACACAAAATTTATATCGTGCTTTGGTTGGATTAGAGTCTGACATGAATGCTGTAAGAAATATAACCTTAGCGACGTTGCTATTTGCATTTAGTTTTTTCCTAGCGGGGGCAGAAGCTGATGATCCAGATTTTGAATTCCGATTTGATGACCCAACTGATGGAACGGGGGATGTTGATCCTAAAGATATATTAGACCTGAAAGTCGAAATAGAGAACCTCATAAATGACCCTCGGGAATTTGAATTAGTCATAACCAATAACAATGACCTACAGAGCAATGGATTGAATGCTTGGTGGAGTAACAATGGTAACAGTAATATGTCATCACAGTCTCAACAATTACCTGCAGTTGATGTTGGAGACAGTGAGATACTGGAGGGAATAACAGTCTCTATTGAGGCGACTGAGAATGCACTTTATGGTACTTTTAATGTAAACCTAAGATGTAGGGACAATGACGAGAACGACCCTTCCACTACAGAACAAACCATCCAACTTACAGTGAATGTAAATGAGAATGCTTCCGTTTCAGTAAAGATAACGGAAGGGGGAGCAAACGAGGGGTCAATTGAGATTGATGGTGAAACAACCTACCAAGTTCAGATTAACAATGATGGTAACCGAGAGGACACAATAAGTCTTGGAATCTCATCTAATGACTGGGATGCTTCTTTTAGTGAAACTTCAGTTACAATAGATGAATTTTCAAATCAAGTTGTAACTTTGACCGTGAGCTCAGATAGTAGTGTGGATTATGGTGAAAGTGACACGCTCACTATTACTGCCACTTCTGGAAATTCCGGAGATGCTCAGGGGACATTGGATGTAACCACATTTGTCAGAGTTCAATATGGTCTTGGATTGGAGGCTGTAAGTGCGAGTGCCTCAGGTGAACCAGGGGAGGATGTATTGTTTAACTTCCAGATTTTGAATAAATGGTCAGATAGTGTGAATTTTGAAATTACCAAAAAAGATTGGTACAGGGGTGATACTGCGTGCCCCTGTAACGGATGGGGATTCACTGATGGAACAGGAACTCTTGATTCATTTGAAGAAAAAATGACCTCCAGTAGTGAAAGTGTCAAGGTGAGGATAGGTTCAAGTGCTGATGCAGGGGAAGTCGTAACGGTCGTTGTTATAGCCAAGGTCAGCGATGATAGCGATAACGAAGGAATTGTTGAAATAGAAATAGAGATTACGGTTAAAGGTGACTATAGACTAGAGATACTAGTACCGCCATCTGGAGCAATCGAGGCGGGGCGACTAGGACCGTATGATCAAATCGATGTTGTGCCTAACACTCCAAAAAGTCTTTCCCAATATGTGTCGGTGAAAAACCTTGCTAAGGTGAATGACCAAGTTAAAATAACAGTAGAATGGGAAAGTGGAGGAGAAGACTGGGAATACAATGTTCCTAATTCAATTGAACTTACATCAGCAGGATCATCGGGTGATGAAAAAGGACTTTTCATAGACGTAACTGCTCCTGTTAGTGCTGTTGGAGGGCAGGCCAAACTCAAGATAAGAGCGGAATCGACAGGCGATTCTACACAGTACAAAGAAACCTCGATAACATTCAACGTTAACAGCGCAGGAAGCGCATCCGGAGCTGAAACAGATCAACTTTCTGAAGAAAGTGATTTTCCTATAGATCCAATCTACTTAGTTTCAATTGTTTTGATAATTGGACTTGGAAGTGCAGCTGTCTTTGGATTGCAACAGAAATCAAAGGGAGCATTTGGAGGATCTGATCAAAACGTTGATGATTTCAGTGATGAATGGGCTGGTATGGGTGATGCTGGAGCTCCACAAATGGCTCCGCCACAACCACAGGCGCCTCCACCGGCTGCTCCTCCAGTTGCAGCACCTCCACCACCCCCACCTCCACAACCACAGGCGCCTGCTGCTGCTCCTCCACAGCCACAAGCTCCTCCAAGTACTGCAGCTATTCCTGAAACTGCACCACCGCCAACACCACCACCACCAACACCGCAACCAGAAGCTACAACCCCAGCAGCAGCGCCAGCCCCACCAACAATTAAAACAGTGACAGTGCCCGAAGGCGTAATGGCCGGGCAACAGATACAGATCAAAGCACCTACTGGGCAATTAGTGAATGTCAAGGTCCCAGAAGGATGTGGACCTGGTTCACAGTTCAAAATACAGATTTAAGCAGGCGTGGTCTAGTCTGGTATGACTAGGGGTTTCCAACCCCTCAACC
>CAYSOH010000052.1:0-6473 GCA_964432625.1 uncultured archaeon | reverse complement strand
TATTCACCAGAGGGTTTGCTTGCAGCCTGTCAGGAAGGTGAACGCTTGGGAATCAATGCCGTGGATTGTATGGTTACGGAACCGACAGATCCAAGAGAAGATGAAGTAACAGCCTCACTGGTAATGGAATTTGAGAATGCATTGAGTGATGATTTGGATACACCAAGGACTCTTGATGTTCTGAGGAAACTGGATGTCATTGCAGGAGATAGGTTGAAGAATGATGGAGATATAGGTCCAATCTCAGGGATGTACAGTATTTTTCAGTGTGTTCTTGGAGTCTTTTCTTAATCCTTGAATTCTTCTAAAATAGATTCGGTGACTTCACAATCAGGCAGATCTTTCTTCATCAACCAGCCATACCATTCAATTGATATCTGAGCTCCATTTTCAGTCTTCTTTGCTCTAAGAATCCTATCCTTTGCAATAATCTTTCCATCAAGTAGAATTCCATCATTCCCAAATGCAAAAGGACGTGGATATCCAAGATAAACCATACTAAGTACAAAAAGTGCAGTTGAGAGATAGATATCAACTTCCTGAACTATATCCAAGCAGATAATGAATACCATAGTGCTAGGAATTAGAAAACCATTGATTCCTTTTCGTTCCATTTCTTTCCAGAAATCAAGTCTGACCACTTTACTTCCTTCCTCGGGCTTCCTGAATAAAATTATAACATCATACAATAATACTATTAGCAAGACTACCTTTGCATAGAAAAGCAAATCATCCATTTTTTACCTCTGAAACCAATTTCCAAACATCCTTGAATATATCTTCAGGCGTTCTTACTGAGTCAACAATTTTAACCAATGGATCACTATCAAGATTGAGATAAGCTTCCCTGACCTTTTCTAGATGTTCTTCCTTTTCAAACTCGTCTGCCTCACTATGCCCTCTGACTCTCTCCAGAGCGACTGTAACTGGCAAATCAAATATCAGAACAATATTTGGTTTTGGAGCAAATGCATGCCTTTCACGGATTACATTTACATCAATTCCTCCAGCAACTTGATAAGCCATTGAAGAGTAGTAATATCGATCCATCAGAACCACAGTTCCATCATCTAGAGCAGGTTGTATTTTCTCTTCAACGTGTTGTACTCTATCGAGAACAAATAATTCTAGAATCTCTTCATTGGTTGCCTTTCTTTTTCCACGGAGCATGTCCCATAATTTCTGCCCGTGAGGTTTTTTCGTGGGCTCCTTCAGAATTATGACCTTTTCCCCTTCTTCTTCTAGTTTTTCCTTCAATAGTTTGGACTGGGTTGATTTTCCACAGCCATCAATTCCTTCAAGGTTTACAAGCACTTCAATCTTAGCGGAAGGGTCTTAATTAGGGGATTTGTTAGAAAATCGTGTCCATTTGGTTTGAGGGTTATGGTTGTACTGCCAATCAAGGCGAAACTATCGAGATGAGAGACCATGCTATCGACTTAGGACATGAGATAGCACCCAGCTCAGATAATGCAGAAACTGTGGTAATGGGAACTTGTACAGTTATAGAATCAACACAGAACAAGATGGAAAGGCGCATATCTGAATTGATTGACCAAGGGAAGAATGTAATTGTTAGTGGGTGTATGGCCACTGCAGATACCAAACGTTTGAATTCCAGATTTCCAGAAGCTCCTCTTGTATCTCCTGGAGATGTAGAAGGATTAGGTGATCTTATTGGAAGAGGTGGCTGTAAACCTGAAAAACAAGCTTCTCCTTTAACCAAAATATTACCGATATCTTCCGGATGTCTCGGCCGTTGCACATATTGCGCCACATTAAGGGCCAGAGGGCGTGTCACTTCGCGCACTGTGAATGACATATTTTTCAAGGCTCAATATGCTATAGATTCAGGAAGCAAGGAATTACTTCTCACATCACAAGATAATGGTGCATTTGGTGCAGATAGTGATTCTAGCCTAGAGAGTTTGTTAACTGAATTATCTCATTTAGATGGGGATTTCAGGCTTAGAGTAGGTATGCTGAATCCAATGTTGGTAGCTGGTCGTTCGGAGAAAATGGCAAGAGCATGGAGCGATAATCGAACTTACAAGTTCATGCATCTTCCAATTCAATCTGGGTCACAGAAGATGCTTGATGCGATGTTAAGGGACCACACTTTGGATGATTTTTGGGAGGTTGTAGATACATTCCGTTCTCACTACCCAGAAATGATGATAACTACAGATATTATAACTGGATTTCCGGGAGAAACAGATGAGGATCATCAAGCCACTATCGAGTTGCTCAGACGTCTTCTACCAGATTTAGTTAACATAACTCGTTTTTCACCTAGAACAGGAACGCCAGCAGCCAAATACAAGAGACTTAATGGTAAGATAGTTAAGAACCGCTCAAGAGAACTTACAACGTTAAGACAAGAATTGGGTGCAAAGAGTTTCAAGAGATTTGTAGGTAGAAAAACATCGGTTTTGTCAATAGAGAATCAAAGACCAGGAAGTACACTTTGCAGAGATGATAATTATCGTCCTATCATTGTCAAAAAAGAATTGCCATTAGGTGAATTTTATGATGTGGAGATTATAGCTTCTGAGTATGCATTCCTAACTGCTGTCCTTTGACCTTTCTTTTATCATTTCAGGGTTCATATTAGGTCTGCAATACCATGTTAGATATTTCTCATTACCTTCTGGAAATCTATCTACGAAAAAATTCCCTCTTCCGTATTTTTCTTCACCTACACTTTGTAATGCTTTTTTCATTGTTCTACTTACTTTGAGATCTCTGACAACGTTCTTATCTTTCCAGACTATCATCGGCACCATCTCCACATTGTCTATAATGATGTATTCATCAGTCTCATCGTAGACTTCAGCATTCTTAGGAGTATTTTCCAGTTTCACAGTTGACCATCTACCCTACCTTTTTTAGCTTACCATTAAAGCTAATATAGCGCATTCGATGCGATAATATGGTTGATTTCAAGGCTTTCATCAAGGGCAAGGCTGTCAAGATGATTAAGGACCCTAAGACCGGACAGGAAAAGTGGGTGCCTATGGACTACGAAGAGTCTGAGGAATCAGAATAATTATCTTGGAATTAGCCTTTATTTCTGGTTTTCTTATTAGTATTTCACTAATTCTTGCACTTGGTCCGCAAAATGTATTCGTTCTGAGGCAAGGACTACTTCGAACGCATGTCTTTGCTGCATGTTTAGTATGTTCTATTTCAGATGCCCTACTGATTACCGCAGGAGTATTGGGTGTTGGACTATTCATTTCAGAGATAGAAGAATTAGCGATCTGGATGTCAGTAGGAGCAGCTTTGTTCTTGATATTTTATGGATGTTTGAGAATCAAATCAGCATTGAATCCTAAAGGCATGGAAGTTGGTGAGGAAGAATCAAAGGAACTTTGGCCAACGATTCTAGCAGGTTTGGCATTCACGTACCTTAATCCACACGTATACGTTGACACCTTACTACTAATTGGCGGTGCGTCCAGCAGCTATGTTGGAGACGAAAAACTGATGTTTGGAGTTGGTGCTGCCACAGCATCTTTCGTATTTTTCTTTTCTTTAGGATATGGAGCTAAACGTCTATCTCCAATATTGAATAATCCTGAATCATGGAAAATTATTGATTTGTTTATTGCAGGTGTAATGTTTACAGTTGCAGGAATTCTTCTATTTCCTTATTTGTTCTAAATATTCAGAATCTCACGGAGAGACTTTAGGAAAAAAGTGATTTCCTCCTCGGTGTTATCAATGTGTGGTGATACACGAAGAAAACCAGAACGATTGGTTACAAGAATGCCATATTCATCCTGTAATTGTTTCACCACTTCAGCAGTATCAAATCCAGTAGGCATCTTGATGCTAACTATAGCACTGCGCTCTTCAGCACTAGTGGGTGACGCAACTTCAAGTTCATTTTCTAAAACTCCCTTAATCAACATCTTTGTCAATCCTAAATCATGCTCCCAAACTTCTTGAATTCCGATATCAGTTATTTCATCGATTGATGCAGCAAGTCCCAAAGCAGCACCAAAATGGATAGTGGTAAATTCAAAGCGACTGGCATCATCAGGAAATTCTAAGCGTTCGGCTTTCATGTTCCAAATATCTTTGTGACTTCTAAAGCCGATTATTCCTGGATAAAGTGACTGAATTGTTGGGGAAATGTAGCCAACGGCAGCTCCATAAGTCCCTCTAAGCCATTTGTATCCAGAGGCTATTATTGCATCAGCACCTGATTCTTGGGCATTTATTGGAACCATTCCCATAGACTGTGTTGCATCTACTATGAATAGCGCTCCAACTTCATGAGCAGCTTTAGCAAATACTGTTAGATCATAGCGCTGACCACAGGCATATTCAACATGTGAAAGAGTTACTATTTTGGTATCATTATCGATTAAACTCAGAATATCGTTAGGTTTAGTATAATAATTTTCATCATGTGGTGATAATCTTATTTCCGAATCAAATTCATCAGCTACCCGTTGCCAAGGATATACTGTAGATGGAAACGATGCTCTTGTGGATACAATATTTCCATTTTTTGGTGCTACAGCCCATGCCAATGAACTTAGTATTTCAGTTGCACTAGAGCTAACACATATGTCAGAAAAAGTACATCCCAAAAGATTTGCAGTTGCCTTTCTAAGAGGCATCATTCCCTCCTTTTCAGCATCAGCATCGAATTCGGCTGCTCCGCCCCGTGCTAAAGAATCAGCCCATTCAGAAGCGATTAGATGTGCCTTAGATGAGGTAGTAGCTACGTTTGCATACGATAAGTTGGTCCATTTTTCCATCTTTGATAGGCAGGTTATGAATGGTTGCATTTATCACCTTAGCGTGAGGCTAAAGTAGCATGGCTTATTTTGTCTGAACAGAATGAAATCAACTGCTTTGACTTTGACCTCTGATAAATATTTTGAACGTTATGCCAAATTTATCACAGAAGCAGATGGAACTCCGCAGAGAATTACATCACCTGATGATTTAGAGAATTACAACGTATTGGTTTTGTCTGGAGGAGGCGACATGGGAATCAAGAGTGGAGCATATGGAGATCAGACTGATGATTTGCCAATCGGTGGAGTCAAAGATGAACGTGATGAATTGGAAAGGCAACTTCTTGAGAAAGCATTTGAGCGTAAGATGCCAGTTCTGGGAATCTGCCGAGGTATGCAAGTCATGAATGTTTTTTTGGGTGGTACCTTATGGCCAGATATTGGACAAGGTGGTTTTGATGGAGGTATTCACCGTGATGGAGAGGGTGGAGAGCCCCCTGTAGGGGACATTGCGCACTGGATAGAGATGGAAGGATCTGATTTTGAAGTTACAAGTCATCATCATCAGGGTGTAAGAAAATTAGGAAAAGATTTGGAAATTCTCTCTAAAAGTTCAGACGGGATGATAGAGGCAGTAAAACACAAGACATTACCTTGGTTTGCAGTCCAATGGCATCCAGAGCGTACAGCTGAGGGGCTTGGAAGAGCACTTCCTCGTGAATGGCTAAGAAAAGAGCTCCAAAAATGTACAACCGGATAACTCTATTAGGCAATGCACAGGACGCAGGACGACCTCAATTTGGATGTACAGATTCTTGCTGTGAAGATTCTCGAAAAGATAGAAGTTTGGTCCGAAGTCCCGTAGCAATTGGATTGCATGGTGATAGTTTTGGAATGGTTGAAGCAACCCGGTGTATTGGAGATCAATTAGCGAAGGTAGGTAATCCCCCTATCACAGATTTATGGCTTACTCATGCGCATTTAGGCCATATTGAGGGCCTTGGACAATTTGGGAGAGAATCTGTTAATCTAAAGAATGTCAGACTTCATTGTTCAGATTCAGTCTTAGATTATGTTAAAAGTCATGCAATTTGGGAAAAGTTATTTGATAGAGGGAATTTTTCCGTTGGCAAGTATTATTCAGAGAATGTAATTCCTATCAAAGTTCCCCATAGAGCTCAGGACTTTGATACGCATGCTTTGTTGTTCAAAGGAAATAATAATAATATTTTTTTCTTACCAGATCATGACACTTGGAAAGAGACGTTATCTTTGGTTGACTATTCCAATCCGAGAGACTGGTTCAATTCTATGGAGGCAGATATCGTTCTTTTAGATGGTACTTTTTGGAGCGATGATGAACTGAAGTCTAGAATACAGACAGACGTCCCACATCCTACAGTTTCAGAAACATTGAATTTATTAGGAGAACGTCAAGAAGGAGATCCGAGGATAATTTTCATACATCTTAATCATACTAATCCACTTCATTACCCCGATTCGAAGGAATATCAGAAGGTTTACGAGATGGGTTGGGAGGTTGGTGTTGAAGGTATGGAGTTTGAATTGTAATGTACACTCGAATTAAGAATTTTTTTCATATTCGATTTTTGATGAACCTTTATTCAATTAGAAATATGATAACTGGTAACGGGGCAGTATGGTTGAAGCTTAATACTCAAGATCTTGAGAATATGGTTGAAACTACAGTATCGC
>CAYSOH010000051.1:4976-6501 GCA_964432625.1 uncultured archaeon | reverse complement strand
CATCCCTGCTGGAGCAATTCCAAGTAACCGCGACGACCTGCTCGGGAGCGGTAGGTAGGAAGCATAGCTGAATGCCGCTAGCCGGAATTTCCGGGTAACAGAAAGGGGCTTACTCCCATCACCTGACAATAACCTATTCTACTGACGATACCTATATAAACATACTTTGTTCAGCGCCGAACATAATGGCCGCAGAGCATATCGAT
This sequence comes from uncultured archaeon, assembly GCA_964432625.1. Taxonomy (GTDB): domain Archaea; phylum Thermoplasmatota; class Poseidoniia; order MGIII; family CG-Epi1; genus CG-Epi1. The sequence continues at coordinate 6,295 of CAYSOH010000051.1, read as the reverse complement.
GAACCAGAATGTACGCAAAAGGGGGCCGGATGGGTGTCATTCGACGACAGTCCAAAACCTAAAAAAAGAAAATTGATAAAGAAAAGAGTCAGGAAGAATTGGAAACTCTAGGAGCAAGTGAAGATCCAAACAATATTCCTAACGAATCAAATATTATATCCATTAAGGACATATGACGTCCTGGCACAAAACTTTGATGATATTCATCTGAGAGTGCAAATAATATACCAATCAAGATTGCACCATGTAAGGGATTAACTGCGGACAATTTATCTACAGAAATCGATTGAAATAACAAAAAACCCAAAAATGAATATTCGAAAAAATGAAAAAGTAAATCAATGTTGTTTATACCTGAGGGTTCTTGAGGAAGATTATCTTGAGGAATGTGACTAAGATAAACTATGAAGAGCATATAGAAAAACGTGATAATAGTATAATATTTCACTACAGTTTACCTTCTCTCATGAGTCTCAAGTCATCTAAATCATCGGAATCAAAATTATTAGGTGGTTCACCGTCAATCTGATTAGCAATATCTTGACTTTCAATAGCCCAATACATTACAGACTCATCATTATTTGAATGGTTAGGATGATCAGGATCCTCATGATCATGAGGTGACTCATAACCATTGTTTACTAAAGCAACTAAATGGCCATATTCATGGACAAGAACTGATTTCTCTATGTCTTCCGCAGAAATCAATAGAAATGCAGCATCCTCAATTTTTTCCTTGAAGATTACAAATGAAGAACCCTTGTAGGCTAAACCAAGAGTCTGATCATTGTCCTGATACTCTCCATTTAAATACAATATATGTATAATGAATGTATTACCGCTCTTGTACCTCTCTCGCTGTGCCTTCTCAATATCGAGTATCTCTTCCAACGAATAACTACTATCAGTACTTCCAAAACTGTTTTGGCTGACTGATATTGATGTTTTGTCAGTCGTCTCTTTAATTCTTTGTTTTAGTAAATCAACTGCGTCAGAATCAGGTGCATATTCGGTAACGTAGTCAATCTCAATGTGCAGTCGAGAATATTTATCAGATTGTAAAATCTCATAGCGGCAGGCACCCGTTAAATTTTCACAGGAAACTATCTCGTCCTTCAAGTCTTCCAAACATCCAGGTGTGGCCAAAACTAGTATGGTAGCAATGACCAATAATCTTCCCATACTGATGACTAAAATAGGTTCATTAAAAAAGTATCAGTAAACGGGCCCCAGAACTAATCTTGGGTCTGGATAATCCTGTAATGCTTGATCTATATCCTCTGATGAAACAACACCTGGAAGATCATGAGTTTCAGGCT
>CAYSOH010000051.1:0-4876 GCA_964432625.1 uncultured archaeon | reverse complement strand
GGTGTATTGTATAAATTAGGTCGAAACTCGTTATATTTTCCGACATAAAAGTCAGTTTTACTTGGCTCCCAAGAACCAAGACTTAAATCTAGAACTGCATAGTTTGTAGGTAAATTTACAACTGGGTGAAAATTCTCATCACTCCAATTTATTTTAGGCATTCTCAACTCCTCTTTCAAGATGAACATCCTCAGAATATAGGTTCAAAGTTCCATCTTTGGTCACCACATGAAGTGAACCGTCAGGATTTATTGACTTAGCAATGCCAGAACCTGTATCCCAACTAATTTGATTAGAAAGTAAGCAATCATAAACATTGTACTCAGAGATTATATCTTTATTTGAGATATCAAAATTGGCTTCAAAGAATCTTAAAAAATCCTTTAGAAAGAGTGTTTTATCTACTGTTATATTTCTGTCGGAAAGACTTATTGAATTAGACAGTGGAGGGGTGTTTTCAAAGTTCAGCCCCATACCAATAATGGCCACTTTTCCATCATCTTGACAGAGGACACCACCTAGTTTCTTCCCGTCTAGAATTATATCATTGGGCCATTTCAATCTCAATTGAGAACCTAAATCTGGCAGTGCTTGAATTATACTGACACTCGATATGAAAGGCAGAAGTTGATGTCTCTTGGATAAAAAAGAAAAATAAAGACCTCCAAATGGAGAAATCCAAAAGCGATTCCCTCTGCCCCTACCCTCAAACTGTTCAAATGACAAAACTGAATCGTTAACCCTTGTTAGATTATCAAATGCCCATAAATTAGTTGAATTTACTTTATCCAATATATGAATCACAAAAATGCTCCAAGATCCATCTGCTTAATCTGTTCATTCTCAAGAGTTTCTTCTATGGCTCCAAATGCAAGTTCAAGCCTTTGCTTGACAAATGAACGGGAACTATATTTTTCAGATATGTTCGTCGCTATCTTCCTATACTTGGAAACTGAAGCTGGAGAAATATTGAGTTGAAGTTTGCCACCACAAGAACAAGAATGACTTAGCGGTGGGCGCCTATATTTCTTGGAACATTTCTTGCACCTTACACCTTGTGTTGAGAATGAACGGAGATTTCCAATAATATCTCTAATGAAATGCTTTTCAATAGTCATGTTAGCAACGTAAGTAGCGTCTGAGGCCCTAGTACGATCGGCCAATTCTAATGATGCTAGAGCTTTGTCACTCATAGAATCAAGAGTCACATATCGTGATTCAATTGGACCCTGATTTATACTAGATGAATTATGCGTAAAACCATAATTCTCATATTGTTCAGGAGTTTCAAGCCTCTTCGATACAGTATCTAATAAATTTACTACAGAATATGCTTCAGAACGATTCTCAGCTCTTTCATAGAATTCAGAACTGTATTCTGTGTTCAATTCTATATTATGAGCCTCACTATCAATCTCTGTTGGATCTATTCTAGTTGAAAGAACTCTAGGTATATCCATAGTTCCACCCCTAGTTGTTGGAACAAAACTGTTAGAATAATTCAGTAAACCGTCTACAAGAAGCATTATTGAATCTTCATCGCCATCACAATTACGTCTTTTGGCAGCATGAAGAAAAGGATGGCCATACTGAGCTTTGGCATTTGTAAAACCAATTAAACGAGTCAATACGCCTGCAGATGTGTGAGGACTGAGACATATCAGAAGATTTCCAATCAGTTCTTCAGGTTTAGAACTGGGCGTAAGGCCATAAAATGAATCCATATCATACAACTTTGACAATTCATCATCCACAAAATTTGAGACTTTGACAAGCCACTTGCCTGCCCTATCAGAAATGATTAAATCCTGCACTTTCATTTCAAGAAGCTGGTCATCTGATTCAAGTGGTTTACCATTTACATCAGTTGAATAACCTAACTGAAGAGCCTTCTCTACTGACAAGCCTATCTCCTTTGGATAAAAGTGAGTTAAAGGAAGATCTATCATGTCGTAGCGTAATGTACCATCCTTGTAGACTCGTAGATCATATTTTGCTCTTAGTATGCCTTTCTCGAGAGTCTCTGGGACCTTATCTCCAGACATCAGACCCTTTACACCCTTTATTTTCGGTAGAATTCCTGTTTTTGTATTATTCATTGCCTTTGTGATTAATTCAGAGACATCAACAGCCCTTCGACGAGGCTGTTCTTTAACCATAGTTAATGAATTACAGCATCGTATCGCTATTGTTTCTTTCTGACATTCTTTGCAGTACCTTAATTGAGCCTCAATCTCGATAACTCCATGCTTACCTCTTGAAAAACCACTTTGACTGCTAGATTTGAGTGCTGTATTGACAAGTCTCTGTGAACCTCCTGCCTCACCTAGGGGAAAAAGAACATTCGGTGGTGGTTTCATACGCCTCTCATTAGCCTTTTCAGGACGGCCCATACTAGCTCCGATTCTTGTTGGGGCTTTATTCTTCACTTCAATTCCTGATAAATGAGATATCAATTTCAGTGAATCATCTGTATCTATAATTTCTGTAACATTATCAATTGAATCTCCTTTTAATTTTAGTCCAAGGGAATTCAGCAAAGGATCTATTCCATCATCTAAAATAATTTTGTTCTCAGTAGTCCTGAAGAACATGCCTAATTTAAGAAATATTTCCTTGTAAATTAGTGGAAAGCTATTATCTTTTACATGATTAATATTACGAAGTAATTGATTTCGAAGATCTCTGATTTCATTAGCCTCTAAATCTGACCAAAAATAGGTGTACCTTGGATGCAAGGGTAATTCATTTTTCTTGCAGAAATCCAATACATTTTGAAAACCTAAATCACCATTGTAGGACTCAATCTGTAAACTTCGTATTATTGAGTTCCACCAATCTACACACCAACCTGATGGTTCTAAGGGATGATTGTTCTCTATAAATTCCCCAACAGGTATAAGAATCTCACCAAGATCCACAATACTTTCTATCTTATCTACTACTCTCTTAGCCTCCTCGTAATCATTAAGAAGCATGAATCTTCCATCTTTGAGTAAAACTGAAGGGCCTTCAATAGAATCACATGGCGTGCCTGCTGTAGCTTTTCCCGGTAATTGTAGTTTCAACTGTGTGCCAATGGCTGCAAACGAATCTAAGACGACCATTGTTGAAGGATGAATTGACATTGAAGCCAGACCCGCTGAGCGAGAACGGCCATAGCGCAGCCTAAAAGCTCCAGGTTTGTCTGGAAACGCAAAGATAGGACGGCCGGCAAGAACGTCTTTCAAATATTTGTGCTCTTTGACATCACCTGATGCTGTATCCCTTTTCTTCTCTGTATATTTTTTAAGAAAATCCCATCCACTTATCTCTAAACGATCAACATGTTTTAGGACCTTGGCAGCCTTCAGGCATAACCCTTCAGCTAAAACTAGACAAGCACCACCTCTGAGAGAATTAGTTTCAACACGAGGAAGATCACGATTACCAGCAACTTCTATTCTTTCGGTGCTTTCTCCCGTGACACAAATAGGACACGATTTTGCTATTGTGTCTATCTCTTCCGAGCTTGGAACATATTGAAGATTGACTGCTCTTTTGTATAGTGGTATTTCTTCCTTATAACGCTCAATCTCGCTAGGAGTAGGGATGTATTCATCAAGACCTAATTCGCGTCTAACAACGTCTGCAATAAGGACTGATAATGCCTGTGCCGTTCCACCTGCTGCACGAATAGGGCCTGCATAATAGATAGCTGCACATTTGGTATTATTCTGATTACTCATTGTAGCTACTTTGACGACGCCCTCGGTTGGTGCTACTAGAACACCTTCTGTGAGAATTGAAAGGGAAGTGCGTACTGCTTGTTCTAATGCCTCCTCAACTCCTAATTTACTTTTCAAATCACCTGCCAATTCCTTGGCTATAATCAGTGCTGTTGACTCTCTATCATTACCTTGAGATACTTCCCTTATCCGAGGAGCTATCCCTTCTGGACCGACCTGAGCTTCTACACGCTCTGCTAAATCCTTGGCTCTCGGTATCTCTGGTTCAGTTGCAGGATCGAAACCTGCCTTTCTAGCCTTTGAGACCAGACTGTAACATTCATCGGCTCTCTTTTCTAAATCTGCAAAATATGTCTCCATTTCATTGGAAGCGATAAGGACCACGAACCAGTATTGAGTGCCTATTATTATTCTATTTCCCAGTGTTATGAACCATAACTATCAATGTAGATAGTTCTGTATGCCGATGCTCCAGTTCTGATTCCAGCAACTAAAATACCATATGCAACTACTATAAAAATAAACGCTGCGAAAAGTCCAAGATTGTGATTGTAGAGCATAACTGTAGCTGGAAGAACCAAGAAAATAGCAGATACTAATGCAGACGTCCCCATCAACATAAATTGAACGAGAATGTCTGGATTTCCTCGATCATTCTCGTCAAAATTGGCAAAGGCGCTTCCGGACCATATCCCTAATCCGGTATTGCAAAAAATTAGAATCAGAATACATTGCCCGAAAAAAAGTGAAACTTTTATAGGAAAGGCTGCCAAAATACAAATGGGAATCCAAATAGACAAGAGACCTGGTATAGACATTATTAGAAGAGCTGCTGCTTTTCCTTTCATTATCAAAAGTGATTCTACAGGGTTGGATTTCATAATCCACAACCGTTTACCCTCAACACCTAACATTGTGGAACCTAACATCGTACATTGTAGCAAAGCTCCCATGTACAAACTAATAGCAAGCATACCTGGATAGTACAATTTGGGTGGAAGATCACCAACAGGTTCGGTTGGCATTCCTACCTTAAACCACCAAAAAATCAAAATTGCAGCAATAGAGAACGTTGATAATGCAGAACTAAGAACGTCTCTCTCCCGAATAGAAGAAGTCACTTCCTTGGAACAAATTGATGATGCCCT
>CAYSOH010000050.1:3216-6508 GCA_964432625.1 uncultured archaeon | reverse complement strand
GAGGGTGATGAGGTTAACACTGGAGTCGAAAAACACAAAGAAATAGGAGAATCACTTAGAGATCTCCTCGTTGAAGAGGAAAAATCAAGAGAAACTTCAACAACACTGATGACGATTGTGGGAGTGATTATGACACTGGTAACTGTTGCTATAATTATACTGTGGATTTCTACAGATAGCTTGGACCAAAATCTGGGAGTTATATTGTTAATTATTGGTATTGGATGGATGTTAGTAGCTTCTTTTTTTCTTTATAGATTACTGGTCTCAACTGAAAAAATTGACCAACTACGAGATGATTACAAACTAGGTGAAGAAACGATTGAAACTCCAGATGGGCTAACTAAAGATACACCTGTCTTGAAATCCAGAAAATACAATCTTGCTGGAAGGCCTGATTATATGATAAAGGAAAAGGAAGATCATATCCCTGTAGAAGTAAAAACGGGAAGGAGGCCAAAAGCTCCCTTCTTCAGCCATGTTCTACAGATTGGAGCTTATTGTTTACTGAGCGAAGAAACTTTCCAGAAAAGTCCTAGTCATGGACAAATAAGATATGGATTTGAGAACAAACCACACCATGTTGAATGGGAACCAAAACTGAAAACTCTGGTTATTGAGAAAATAGAGGAAATGAATGATATACTGGATGGAAAGATGGAAGCCCATCGAAACCATAAAAGAGCTGGAAAATGCAACAACTGTTCCAGAAGAAAAGGATGTCCTGAAAGGCTAAAAAACTAGGTTGGGCACTGGGACATATATTTATACATACACACCACTCATGGCGGCCCAGCAATGATTCCCGTTAAAGTTGCTATTTCTGGCCAACCCGGTACTGGTAAGACAAGAACTGTGCTAAGAATAGCTAAAATGATTGAGGATAAGTTCCTTATCGGTGGATTCACCACCCATCCTATTGTAGAGGAGAATGAAACAATAGGCTATAATCTCAAGAACTACATCACTGGTGAAGAAGAATTGTCTGCATCAGTTAGGTGGGACGTAAAACCCAAGGTTCCTGGGAGAACGCCTGAATCAACACCACTAGGAATAAGGCTTGATGCCGTCAACAGGATAGCAACTGATTCTGTAGCAAAAGCAATAGAAGAGGCTGATCTCATATTAGTTGATGAAGTAGGTAAGCTGGTTTCGGAATCAAAAGAATTTAGTGCCATCTTGAAGGAGGCTCTGAAATGTGGAAAGCCAATGTTGATAACCATGCACAAGAGATCTAGAAATCCGCTTCTGCAGTCTATACGCAAGAGGGATGATTTAAGAACACTAGAAGTCACTCCAATAAATTCAGCTATATTACCATCAAAGGCAGTTAATATCCTTAAAACTGGAATGGTGTGAAAGAATTCCAAGAAGGTAAAGCGATTTTCAAAGCAAACCTTTCCGGAAAGGGCAAAGGTCCTGGAAAAGTCAAAGGAGTTTTCTACAATCCTGCAATGAAATTGAGCAGGGATTTACATGTTGCCTTTGCGCAACAATTTGATTTTCATGGAGTCATGCTTGACGGATTGGCTGCTTCTGGTGTTAGAGGAATTAGATTGGCCCTTGAAGCTGGAATAAACGTAGAATTCTGTGATAATTCCAGACTAGCTGTTGATACTATAATTAATAATTTAGAAATGAATGGAATTGATAGTAAAGTTCATCACAAAAACGTTGAAGGACTTTTGGAAGAAGAAGAATATGATTGGATTGACATAGACCCTTTTGGAACGCCTGCACCATATCTCAATTCTGCATTAAAAGGCGTAAAGGAAAATGGGATACTAGGTATTGCTGCAACTGATACTGCAGTACTTTGTGGAGCAAAACCCTCTGTTTGCAAGGAAAGATACGGTGCGGTTTCAATGAAAAAAGTTGCCGCAAAGGAAGTTGGAGTAAGAATATTATTAGCAAAAATTCACAATCTAGCGTCAAAAATGGAGAGGGGAATTGAACCAATTTTATGTTATTCTGAGGGACACCATCTACGAGTTTTCGTCAAGATTATCAAAACTGAGAAAGAAAAACTAGGTTGGCTAACGAATGATATGAGAGTAACTAGAGATGAGGAAAACGGATCGGCTGGTCCATTATGGACTGGGAGGATTATTGATGAAAATATGGTACCTACTTTTGAAAAAGGAATATTGAAAAGAATGTTGGAAACCCTTAGAGAAGAGGCCGAAGGGCCTCCTGGACTGTATGACATCAATGATCTTTCAAAATCTGCAGAAATAGGGCAAACACCCCAAAGAACAAAGATTATAGAAAGCATAAGGAAATTAGGATATTTTGCAAGTTCCAGTGTTTTTTCGCCACTAGGTGTGAAAACAGATGCTACTGGTGACGTAAGAATACAGGCTGTGAAGCTCGCCCAATCTTTATAATGTCCCTTTGAGTCCGCGCAACCCCATGGAAGTTAGCGTAGTCAATCAGTCAAAGAACGAATTGGAAATTGAGATTCGCGGAGCTAATGAAACTCTGCTAGGTCCATTGATGAATCACACGTTAGCCGACACGAATGTTGATTATGCTTCATACTATATGGGACATATTGTTTTGGATCATCCCAGATTCTACGTCAGGACCAAAAAAGGTACACCTAAGAACGCAATCAAAAAAGCTGTAGAGAAGATTATCGCTGACATAAAAGTAATTAGCGACAAGATAGCTTAGGGATGTCTAAACCGGCAAGACCGGAAGCTGGTAGAGAAGAATACCTTTCAACTAGTGAAGGTATTGGGGGAAAATTACGGAAAGTAGCTGAAGATTTCGAAGTTATAGAATTTATCGAAACTGATTCGAGATCTCATTGGAATTGGGCCAAAGAAATGGATGGAGGAAGGCATTCCATAGTCAAAATAACTTCTAAGAATTGGGATAATCATGTATTAATCAAGGAATTATCTAAAAGATTAGAAATAAGTCAGAAGGCCATAGGTTTTGCTGGAACGAAAGACAAAAGAGCTGTAAGCACTCAATATTTCTCTTTAATGGCATCGAAGAAGAAAATTGAAAAATTGACTATCAGTAATGTAGAAATAGAATTTATTCATAAAACAACCAAACCAGTAAGATTAGGAAATCTCGTAGGTAACAAATTTAAGATAAAAATCACGGAATCTGGCAAGGATAAAAACAAGATAAATAACATCCTAGAACAACTTAATGGCGGTTTTCCAAATTATTTTGGAATCCAACGCTTTGGGGCTGTTAGGCCAATAACTCACATTGTTGGTGAGAAAATAGTTCGAGGAGACTATGAGGGGGCTGTTTGGGATTATCTAACAAA
>CAYSOH010000050.1:0-3116 GCA_964432625.1 uncultured archaeon | reverse complement strand
AATCCTATCTTCTCTTTTTGGTTGTACAAGGGTACATATGCAACATCTTTTCTCAGAGAAATAATGAAATGTGAGGACATGAAGGCATACTAATGGCTCCGAAGTGCATAATTTTTGATTGTGATGGAACGCTAGTAGATAGTGAGTACCTGACAAATACTGTAATCGCTCAAATGGCTAGTGAACTAGGAATTGAAATGACGGCTGAAGAAGCGACAAAAACCTTTGGTGGAAAAACATTAGATGCTGTGATTTACAAAATGAAAGAATTATCTGGAAAAGAGATACCATCCGACTGGTTACCTAGACTAATTACAAAAGTTAGTGAATCGTACAAAACAAATTTGATTCCTATGGACGGAATTAAAGATGTTTTAAATCTTATTTCAATACCTGTATGTGTTGCTTCAAATGGAGAACCAAAACATGTCAATGGTTCGCTTACAATAACTGGACTAATTGATTATTTTGATGGGAAAATATACACCGCATCTGATGTAGGAATTCCAAAACCTGCTCCAGACCTATTCTTGTATGCAGCGGAAAAAATGAATTTCAGACCAAGTGACTGTGTGGTTATTGAAGATAGTATATCTGGAGTAACAGCAGCAGTTCGAGCAAATATCACCGTTTATGGCCTTGTGGGAATATGCTCTGCTGAAGAATTAGAAGAAGCTGGTGCGATACCTTTTACAAATATGAGGGATTTACCAGACTTATTGGGATTCTAAAATGAATTTAACAGACAAGGCGGTTGTGATTTTAGTTGTAGGCATCCTTATGGGTGTCGGAATCAACCAATATGTAAATGACAAGGACATGGATGGGGTTTCAAACGACATAGATGCATTCCCCAGTGATTCTGGTGAATGGGCTGATCTTGATGGGGATGGAATTGGTGACAATAGCGATCTAGATGATGATGGTGATGGATACAATGACACTGAGGACCTCTTCCCTAGAGATTCAACCGAATATAGTGACAATGACCTTGATGGGATTGGTGATAACGAGGATAATGATGATGACAATGATGGTTACAATGATTCGGTGGACTTTGATCCTCTCAATGATATTGCACTGAAATTTACATTCGAATGGGTAGAATTAAGTGATAAGCAAAGTAACAAGCCTTTTGCACCGTTTGTTTTCTATCTATATCAAGAAAATAAACAACTGCATAGGTTTGATGATAATAATAATCCTTGGGCAATTCCATGGCAAGAAAAATATGAATTAAATGCTGAGTTTGAATTGAATATTCCTGATAACAGGACTGAACATCAATTCACTGTAATCGCAATGTTCCACAAATTCAGAAACCCTGAAGAATTTGATATTAGTGCTTCCAATACCAGTTATCGAGCAAATCTAACCTACAATCTTAGCTCAGTGTCATGGGAACAAGGGAGAAATGAAACATTAGACGGAGAAAGTGATCTGGCGGAGGACTATAACGATGCAAAATTACATCTAAGAATTGAAAGCTACTATTTTGGCTATCTCAAATCATACAACTGGAGATTCAACACAGTTGATTATCAAATCAGCCATAATTTTGACCCAGCTAGATATGCCTTCTATTCAAATCAACCACACACTGTGAGAGAATATCGAGATTACATAAATTTTGTGACTACTGATGAAAAGGATGTTTTAGAAATAGGAAGCAAGCTGATGGCAATCGCTGAAGAAAAAGGATTTGATGAATTGACTACTATCAATTTTATGATGAGTTTTGTACAATATCTAAAGTACGCTGAAGACAACTTGACTGCAGGATATGGTGAATATCCAAAATATCCAATTGAGACACTGATAGACCAATCTGGAGATTGTGAGGACACTGCTGCATTACTGATATCTCTGCTTGAACCCCTAGGATACGAGGCTGCTTTGATACTTATACCTGAGGCATGGGACGGTTATGGCCACGCTGCTGCTGGAGTAAACATGACTGGAGCTCCGGGAATGTATTATATTGTTAATCAGGGTGAAGAAAACGAAATGGGATACTATTACGCTGAAACAACAGCACCTGGGTGGAAACTAGGTGAGATACCAGATCTTGATTCTGACAGTGCATATGTCTATGAGGCCTAAAATGGTAGATGAAAAAGATGAATTCCCTGTAAAAGTTGGTGACGACATATATGGACCCATATCTTTGGAAAGACTGACTACTGATTTGAAGAATGGAAATCTTACTAATCAGGCTAGAGTCTGGGATGGAGAGGATTGGGTGCCTATCTCTATTGTGGTTGGAGAAGAGATTTGGGACGGCGATGGTTGGAATGAAAAATATTTAGGTGAGGAAAAATTAGATGGAACGCCTCTTCCTACAACGTCAGCTTGGAAAGACGTCATACGCGAAGGTAGGTGGATTATGATCTATGGCGATCATCTAGTAATCGAAGGAGGTACGGTTAATGCCAAAGATATGGGGAGAATCATTGAGGGGGAGCCACTAAGCGGAGGAATACCACTTCCAAAATTATTGAACGTCTGTTTTACGGAAACGGATAGAGGGATCAAAGTAGAAGCTAGCAGTTTCCACAAAATGTACGAGACTTATGCACTAGAATGTTGCATTTCGAAAGATGACAGCGAAGAACTAATGAAAGAATTGATGGATGCAAAAGTGCGGATTCGGAGTAACTGAAACTTTTTATTATGCCAAGACAAAAACCGTTTATGAGAAGTGCTAGAACACTGATTGTAATTGCTCTGCTTCTGATTAGTCCGATGATGACATCGGCCTCAGCTAATGAGAACGTTATGCATCCTAATATCATCAGAGCAATGAACAATAATGATGATGGCGCAGATATCGATTTTATTGTTCAATATAGGCCTCTGTTGACTGAGGAACATCTAGCAACGGCTGAAGGAATCGGAATAGAAATAATCAGTGTATTCGAATTTATTGATGGATTTTATGCAAAGGGAGATAAAGAACAAATTGAAATTTTAAGCAGGCAAGATGATGTTTACTGGATAGAACACAATTCACAGATGGAATATTATATGCAAGACACCACAAGAGTTGTGAATGCTGTTGAAGCCTGGAGAACTGTATTAATTGATGAAAATGAACATATTGTTGAGGACCAATT
>CAYSOH010000049.1:0-6532 GCA_964432625.1 uncultured archaeon | reverse complement strand
ACTGGGGAAGGTATTCATCTTACTCTTCTTCACTGGAACGTTTAGTGCTCTCTTGACTTCGCCTCCTGACGGGGCCGATTATCAAAACGATGACATCGAAGCCTGCTATGCAGGGGAAACGACTCCCGAGGAAATGGGCTTTCCAGGATACACCTGCGGGGAAATCGAGTCGATGGGGGAGAATGAGATGTTGTTGGTGATGGTATCATGGTGCTGTTTCTTGCCAGTAGGAATCTGGGCGTTATGGATCGCATCTTCAAAGTCAAATTCTGGGGCTGAGCTCGAATCAGCCACAGATACCGCAGGTGCCGAACAACAAGATAAGGGTGAATAGATTGAGTAAGGACACTGATCAGTCCACAGATGGCGACGCGAATACCGTCAACTGGGAGGGTGACATCCATGGTTCACCAAACATAACCATCAATCAGATTCAGGGGCTAGACGAGGAAAGTGCTCGTGCCCTTATTCACAATATACTGGGGGAGTATGGAATCACCAAGGAGAATCCGCTCCACCGTCCTGAAGAGTTGTCCACCGAGGCGATACAGCGCGCTGAGGAGTTGCTCGAGGCTGCGAAGAAAGTTGAGATGGATGCTGTTGAGTACTTCATGCTGGGCCAGTTGGCGATGTCGGCAGGCAATCACTCCGAAGCCGAGAGTAATTTTGGGTTGGCTGAAAACAAGTTCAAAGAAATTGGGCAGGACAAATTCCGTGCATACGCGATATATCATGTCGGGGTCTCACTTTCTCTTCAGGGAAGATACGAAGACAGTTTTGATCGTCACAAGCAAGCCCGCAAGGAATTACAGAAGATTGGGGATAATGAAATGGAGAGTTACGTTTTCGCCGACATGGGCAATCTCAGAATGGAGATGGGAAAGATAGGCGATGCGAAGAAGATATACTCGAAGATCGTGAAGCAGAAAGGATATCCCATTTCCCTCCATAAGGCTTGGAGTGGCCTAGGAGTCATTGCCCAGAAGGAGGGTCAACTAACAGAGGCCGTGAAGTGCCACAACGAGGCCATGACTTTCGCCATGATGATTATGGATTCGGACAGGGGACTTGCGCTGCAACTTCTGTCGACTGGTCACGCCAACCTAGCATGGATCCACCAAGCATTAGGTGAGAAGGAGCAGGCCCTGGAGCAGTTGCAATCCGGCCTGAACTGCGCTTCTGAGATTGGGGATGTTCAGACAGCAGCATATGCAATGCTAAATTTGGCGGACATGTTGTTTGATTTTGAAGAATTCGAAGAAGTTGAGGGACTCTTACAAACGGCTCATGATACTTTACAGGATACCGAGTTCAGCAGGGGGAAAATTAGGGTGTTGTTGGGCATGTCAGCTCTTTACAGATCGCCCTTCTCTGGAAAGTACGATACGGAGAAATTCGAGAATGCTCTGATGGCTGCACAAGAGCTGATAGCAGGTACTGATTACACTCCTGAGACGCATTGTCTGCTAAACATCGAATTAGCTGCCTATAACTCAACGCGAGGTAAGGGTGATCTCGGAATGGTGCCAGACTTGTACTGGAAGTCAATCGAGCAAGCCATCGAGGCGGGTGATGGGAATCTGGTGATGAGGGCGGTTGAGTCTGCGAAAGAGTTCTTTGAGCGAACGGGGGATGTTGAGTCAGTCATCCGTGCTGATCAAATGGGAATGGGATTCCTACAGACTCTGATTAGAACTAGATGAAAGAAAGGAACTCTGTGAGGTGGACGAGTCCGCTGGTCCCAAGCCAGGGCGCGATTACCAGAGCGGCCACTCTGAGCATTGATTGGTTTCTAGCTCGCCTGAGCGCTTCGCCCTCTTCGGGCGTAGGACGGAGATAGAGGTCTAGGAGGATGTCTTGCTTGCCTGTGTACTTCGTGGCGTCCTTGCTGATCTCCTGAATCCTCTTGATTCGCCGCTCGAGTTCAACTTCCTTCCTCTTCAGCGCATTCCACCTCTTCAGCGGCCCGTTCTTCAGGTCCATGAGAATCAGCAGCTCAGCTAGAAGGACGACGGCGACCTGGAATGAGAGTAGGACTTGGTATTCCATCTATATCACCTGGAAGACCCTGAGGATGACCACGGCCCCGAGAAGCAGATTCAGGAACCCTACTAATGTCCTCGTGAGGGCTAGGCTCCCGACGTGGCGCTCGGACCACTTATCGACATCGGCACCGTTCATCGAATCACCATCCCACCTCAAAGAAGCCATCCTGCACCTGCACCGCCTCCGATTGCAGTAGTCGCCTGGTAGTCCTCTTCGGCGCACAGCTTCTCGATGGCGTGGACCTGCTCCTTGACCCTGGCCAGCATCTCGACCACTCTCAAGCAGGTCTCGGGTCCAATTGGCCCGTTCTCGTAGCGGTCTAGGGCTATCTCGATCAGCGAGGCGAATTGCAAGCACATCCTGATGTCGTCAGTGATGTCTATGGCGCTCTGGAACACGATGTTCTGCTCAATCGAATCACCTGGCCACGACTCTTCGGCTATCGACCTTGCTTGCTGGGTTCGAGACAACTCATCATTGAGGGCAATCTTGAGAGCAGTAATCTGCTTACGCCACCCGTCAACGCGCAGGTCAACTGGCAACGAGGGAGCGTGACTGTGACCGAGGACCTTGTCCAACTCTTCCTTTAACTGACCTGGGTCTATTCGGGTGTTGTCCAAGGGCACATGAGATACGATCGAGGCGCCTAGCGTTTCGTAGACTTCTAGTACGGTCCTCGCCGGACTTGTCTCGTCAGTCGGCGGCATCTCCGAGTTCTCTATCTCGTCTATCCAGTCTAGGAGTACTGCTAGATCCTGGCCCTTCCTCAGAACTGTTCTACAGTAGTGCTGTAGCTTCTGGGTGGCGATTCTGGCAGCCCCATGAAGCCTTTCGACGTCCTTGTGTTTCAAACGCCTCAGAACGGCTATCTCCTCGATCTCGTTGACCAGCTTCTCGGCTCTTGTGGTCTTCTTGATCAGAGCTAGGCCGACTGGAGCCGGATCGGGGAGGATAAGGCGCTTACCCCCTCCGACCCGGGATTCGTCTGCTCTCTCATCTGGACCACCACTGGGTCTCCACGTGCCCACAGATATCAGCCCCGGTTGCGCCGACCGCTGTTCCCAGGCCTCCAGGCTCCCCCATAGCCATCGGTGTTCGGGCGTGGCTTCTTCTTGCCGTCGAAGTACTGCTTCGCAGCGCGTAGGTCCTTGGCGTGATTCTCCCAGACGGGATCGATTCGCCCCATACGGGAAGCACCATCGATCTCCTCCTGCAGGAAGCGGGAGAAGAGGTGTGCGTGCGATGGGCGCTTCACACCATCCTCGCTCTCGATCACAGCACCGAGGTGGTGTGAGCGGTACTTCTTCACGTCAACGAAGCTGTCGATCGATGCCTGGATGCTGGTTGCGGCCAGTACCAGTACCCTCGCGCTGCCGCGCAGAGCTGTTCGGTTGTCCTCGAGCGCCACTGTCACTCGAACCAGCTTGTCGGCCCTCGAGTGGCCCATCTTGAGAAGGACCTCCTCGAAGGAGCTTCCGAAGGCCCTCTGTATCGCCTCTGCCTGGTCGAACCTGATGCCCCACTCTCGGGGGACCATGATCACTACGTCGGCGTACTTGATGCGGCTGTCGAAATCATTCCAGTCTTTCGTGTCGACGGTGCTCTCCTTTCTGCCGAGGGCCCCTAGGAACAGCCTGTTAGCGAGGTTGTCCAAGCGGTAGGCGGTGCCGGTGCCCTCAGTCACTCCCTCGATTACGTCCCTGCTGATCGAGTCAGCTCGGGCGAGGAACAGTGGGCAGTGCTGGTCGATTCCATCGATGCCCGAGTGTCGGTGGCCAGAGCCTAGCGTCCTATCATACAGGCCATCCATCCTGATGATATCGCTGACGTCGTTGCTGCCAATGACGGAACGGCTGTTCTTGTCCATCCAGGTGTAGTTCCCGCGAAGTCTGTCTAGGGCGTCTACCGTGGCCAGATGGTGCTCGTCGGCGAGAACTACCGGGCGCGCCGGTGACTCTGGGCATGGTGTGGTCGCCCTTAGAAGGACGGTGCGAAGGCTCCTGAGCTGGGCTACCACGGCCTGCTGACCTTGGAAGCGGCCTCTGGCGGGAAGCAGTAGCGTATCGAAGCACATCTCGTTGGTGCTGGGTATGTCTGAGCTCACCGAGCGCACCCCGGACAGCGCAACCGCGCCATGTCCCCCATTGGAAGTGATCACGCCTGCCCAACTCCCCAAGTGGCCTTGCATCTTGCCGATCCGGCTGTAGTGATCGTTCATCCTGTCCATGATGACCCTAGGGTCAGCAGTTCCTGCGATGGAACGATTGGAGCCCCCGAGACCGCTTAAGCGGGACGTGCCTGCGAAAGTGATGATTCGCAGCTTTCGCCCATCAGGTAGGGTTGTGCTGTACAGCAGGCCGCTGAGTACATCACCCTCGGCGATGAACGGCACGACGAACCAATCAGAGCCCGGAGGTAGTACCTCGAGGGAAGCGGCTAGGATGTCCTTGTCACCATAGCCCATGCTCTCTAGATCTGGCTTGCTAACCCACGAAGGCACGATGATCAGTAGATCCTCAGAAGTGTGGTGACTGGCTTCGTATGCACTGTCGATGGCCGCGACTAGCTGTCGGCCCTGGGCGACCACTGGCTTGCCGTCGGCAGCCACCGGAGCTCCATTCCCGACGGCCCTGCCGCTACGGAAATCAACAGTGGCAGCGAAGGAGTCCATCTGGGCGTTCAGTCCTGTTGAAGCTGTGCCAACAGTGCTGGCGAGTGTAATCCTCTGATCAGAGAAGCCTCCCAGTATCTTTGCTAGAGAAGCTGGCTCATCACCCTTGAAAGCCTGCTTCCATTCCTTGTTGTTCCAGTCGTAGACCGACATGCTGTCGCCAGAGAATCCACTCGATGAGGGTGGGTGGTTGATGACCTGTACTCTGGCGCCGCTGGCGGTGGTCCACTGGTGCTGCTCCGGTCCGTTCTTCTGGCCCGTTGAGGTGGGAGCTGTGTGGCGCGCATTCACGCTTCCGCCGCTCATATCTGCCACCCCACATCGACGAATCCGCTACCGGATGTGTCGTCCCTCTCTGCCAGAGCGGTGGTGTTCTTCTCCGTCTGCTCTGCGAGCGAGGTCAGCTTCTCGGTCAGGGGACCGATGGCTCCGCTCACTACTTCGGACATCATATGCTGGATCCTAGAGTCGAAGTTAGCTTCGTCCCTAGCTTCCAGCTTTTCCGACCTGCGCTTGTAAATATCCTTAGCCTCGTCACGCTCGGAGCCGGCCCTAGTGACCTTGTTCAGAGCCTCCTTGAGATCCGAGGTCAGCTCGATTGCCCCTAGGGCAGTGGAAGCTCGCATGTCCTCATCAGAGGCCTCGCCCTCGATGGCGTCCTCGATTCGGTAGTTCGACTTGAGTCCGCGGTGTGCGAGGTTGATCGCGTATAGCGCCACCCCGAACCATAGGAGGGACCAGATGTGCTCCAGGCTGAGCGAAATGGTTGCTCCGCCGCCCTCTGCCGATATCTGGGCTGCCACACTGCCAGTCGCTGCGAGTACAGCGATAGCACCAGTAGCTACCACGCGTGTATGTGCGTGGGCATTCGTTGTTGTTGCGTCAGGACCCTTATCTCGGAGAGAGGTGTTAACCCGGGTCAACTCTCCTATCGAAGTTTCATTCTTCATTACCCCGAGGAGCATGAACGCCCCTCCCTAAGTGGAGCAACATACGATCGGACGGCTAGTCGCGTGGTTTCTTCTTGCGGCGTGATTGTTTGTCGAGTCTATCCGCCAGTTTCTCCAAGTCAAGGAGGCTGATTATGCCGAAAGCTTTGGGTGGTGTCTTTTTGCCTGTAGTGCAGCAAAGTAGGACGAAGTTGTAACCTACTTTCGCTAACTTGTTCGCAATCTTGCGCATGTCATCGGTAGTCTGATCAATGTGCACCTGGAACCACCAACCATCTGTCGATGAGTTAGCGTCACCCTCTTTCGGATTGTATACAACCTCGATTTCAGTCTCAACATCTTCGACTTCGTATTCAGATGTACTATTGTTCTTCAATATGGGATTATTGTCTCTATCCAACTTCGGTCTCTTCTGAATCTTCTTCTTCGTTTCAAGAGTGAGTTTGCCTGACTGACTCTTTGTTGTGATTTGTTATAACTGGGCCCCTGATTTCACCTCTGTCAGCTCGAGGTTGTCGTAGTCGACGAGTTCGAGTCTGCCCTTTTGGTAGCGCTTGTTATTGGCAAGATCTTTCCAGAACGCGCTCCCATACTTCTCCTTGATTCCTCTGTAATCGTCCACTCGTGATTGGTGTATCCTAAGGGTATACTTTTTGAGCGGGTGTTTGGTATCTGGACTGTTGAACCAGTAGGGCTCCTCAAGAAGTTCTGATTTTTCACCTTGGCAGGTTTCGCCCTTCTTCGCTCCACAATCCTTGCTGACATAATCGGATACGGCGCGCATGATAGAAATTTTCGTCTTGAATCGATTGTACACCCCGACATCACCAATTAGCTTCTTCGATTACTTACAACCATGATAGGC
>CAYSOH010000048.1:0-6587 GCA_964432625.1 uncultured archaeon | reverse complement strand
TTCCTTCAGCAGGTTCATTAATTGGAAATTTTATTCTTCCATTATCACTTTCCATAACTTTAGACATTAGTGCAGAATATTCAGTTGAAATATCGTCATCGCTGAAAGCTTGAATTTGTGAGAATCCCATTATGTCTGCATAGAAATCAACCCAATGATTCATTTTTCCCAATTCAACGTTTCCAACAATATGATCAACAAATCTCAGACCCACAGAATCTCCTTGAAACTCACTTTCCACAAATCCGGGAAGGAAAGGCCCATTGTAGTCATTGTGCGATATGAATGAATGTATCGTATCTCCGTAGGTGCAAATAGCAGCATGAGTTATACTACCATTTTCATCATTAATTTCTACAGGCTCTAAAGCACTCTGAGCACCTCTTTCTATACATGCATTGTAACACGCTTTCGCATCATCTACATGAAAAGCAACATCTTTGACTCCGTCACCATGCTGTTTTATGTGTGAAGAGATTCCATTATTTCCATTGAGTGGAGTTGAAAATACAAGTCTGACTCTTCCCTGTTCAAGTACATAACTAGCCTTCTCTCTATTCCCTGTTTCCAGTCCAGAGTAAGCTATTTGATTGAAGCCGAAAGCATTCCTGTAGAAATACGCAGCCTGTTTTGCATTACCCACCCAGAATTCGATATGGTGTACGGCTTTTAGTGGCACTGGGTCCTTTGTCATTGATTTATTTCCGAAACGTTATTCCTCAGGGTCTATTCCCCTATTTCCAGCAGCTTAAGAATGTTTAGCATTATTAAAGTCTCGTTTCAAACGTTAGATGGATAATAGTTAAGCCAGTTGTAATCATAATCGAAACTAGGAGAGGATGGCGGCGTATTCGGGTTATTTGATTCCAACAACACAGTCCATTCACCAACAAGATCACCTTCATCCGCTACGAATTTAATCGATTCAGTCTGCCCATTGTTTAATGAATAACTTTCAGAGAATTCAGTTCCTGAAGGTCCAGTGATAGTTACTGTTACTTCAGAGTTTGATGGTAAAATGTCATTCACTCCAGTAACGTTAATGTATATTTTCACCATTTCAATGTATGGATTTGCAGTAATAGTAATGGATGCCTCCGAACCTGCACCTACATTTCCTTCATCAGTCTGATTATGGTTGATACTAATTTGTTGGAATTCCACACTTTGTCTATCTTCCCCATCCTTGGCAGTAAGAACCACAAAGTACAAACCACCTTCCGACCACGTATGAGACACACTTTCACCTGTTGCAGTGTTACCATCTCCAAAATCCCATTCATAGGTCACGAATGCACCTTCTGACATTTCAGCATCAAATTCGAAAACATCTCCTGTCCAGCCTTCTGTTCGGCTAGTGTTTATGTTCGCATCCAGTATGACTGGATCAAACCCAACTATTCTAGGGCCAACCAATTGCCAAATCACCAAGAAGATAACACTGAAGGCTAAAATTGCAACTAGATTGTCAACAAAAACTTCCTTTCTCTCTTCTGTCATTCCTTGTTTGAACTTGTCTAATATTCCTGATACTCCATCAGCAAAGATAAATCCTCCATCTAGAGGAACTGCAGGCAAAGCATTGGTGAGTCCAACCATTAGGTTAAGCCAGAAAATCCAATAGAAACAGTTGGCCAATATCCAAAATAAATTGTCAGGTAATATTCCAGGAATTCCAGTGGGTTCGAAAAGGGAAGTGAAGTGTTCAGGGAAGGGTTGTAGTTTTTGGAATGGAAGTGTGATATATTGCAACATTGAACCCCCACTGCTTCCAGGATGAGCTAAACTGTCAGTAACCACTTCAGGATCTACCACAGCAATGCCCATGAATCCTTTACCAGACATCCATGGTTCGTAATAGTCAGGATAATATTTCAGATAGTAACTTCCCTTATCTGAAAGGGTGGCTTGATAGGTTTCAGGTTGACCTTTGTTCAAGACAGATACATTGACTGTTTGCCCTGCATACGTCTCATTCATTATATCTGAGAAATCTTGAGCACTGTTTACTTCCTGATCATTGACGGACGTTATGAGCATCCAAGGCTCAAGCCCAGCTTCTGAGCCTCCATAATCCATGACGACATTGGCAGACAGAACACCATCATTCGATGGCTCCAATGAATCGACCATTACCCATGAGAAAAGCAAGGAGAATACGATTGCAATAACCATGTTACTTCCAGGTCCTGCAGAATAGAGTCTCATTCTTTCCCACCGTTTCATGTTTTTCATTTCTTCTTCATCAGGTTCCACGAATGCACCGACTGGGAAAATGAACATCAGAAGTCCAAGCGCTTTAATCTTGACATCAGCTACTCTACTCAAGATACCATGACTAAACTCATGGACAACCATTGCAACAACCAATGCTAGAATTCCATACCAGAGAGGAATCACTGGATTCAATCCAGGCAAACCAATCATCATCTTAGGAGAAACCGCAGATGTCTTTGGTATGCTCCATGCTAAAGTCGCCTGCCAAGCCAGCAACAAGAACATCAAAATCATGATAAGGAAGACAGTTACAACCCACACGTCCCCCACTCTTCTCCAGAATAGATCATATTGTGCAAGCCACTCTATGAAGTCCTTTCCAGCATCTGTTCTCCACATCACGAAAGATCGTCCCCAAACCAGATCAAGGTTGTACTTTTCAAGATGGCCTTCATTCTGTGCCCATCTCATTCCAGGCACCCAAATCAACAATAGTACTGCAAATTGCGTGTAGCCTGAGAATAACCAAGATTCACCTTCCGGGGAGGTTCTGATAGCTAGGAAAAGAACGAATAGTACTACCAGTATGAACTGGAAGTGCCTACGAATATGAACTTCTATAGGTAGACCTGTCAATTTAGGTAATATTTCTACTTCTTCTTCAACGGCTTCAACTTCCGTTTCTTTCTTCTTTGTTGCCATGCGTTCCTAATTACATTAGATTCCAAGCGGGCCTTTATTTAACCTCCATTATGGAGCACAATGGCTAAGAAAAAGGGTAAACGTGAAGAGACGTTTACATTTCCGGAATTTGATAGAGCCGAGTATCGAACTAGAGAACTTCGAGATTCCAAGGTTGCCCTCTTCGCCATTTTCTATGCAGTAATTATTGCAGTACTATGTTACTATATTGTTAGGATGACAGACTTAGATGGCTATGTCATGTATCTTGGCTTTGCGGCACCTTTTGGCTTAATACCTATACTGCCCAACATAACAGATACCAGCGAATTCGAGAGGAAGAACTGGATTGGCCCTATGTTCATGTCATTTATGGCTTGGTTGGGACTCTTCATTTTACTTTCAAACCCACCATTCAACGACATCGCCAATCCTAAATTTCAGCACATGGAGATCTATACTGAAGTTGATGGTCAATGGAATTTGACTACAGAAGATTTGAGGGAAGACACTCCGTTTGTGTTATTAATTAGTGTCAAGGACAACTGGGAAATCGATAATGTTCAGATATCTGGTAGCAAGAGTGGTAGTGGTTTCATGACTTATGTGCCTATGACCAAACTAGAGGAAGGAAATCAGTTTGACATATCCGCAGACAATATGTACTATTATTATTTTGATGATACTTGTTCAGTGTGCGATGATAAGGGAGGATTGAGCATGAATGTATACACTTTCACTTTCAAAGCTGTTGATGAAGAAGGTAATTCCAAGATAAAACGCTATACTTTCACAATTTTCCCTCAAGAGGAATAGTATAGCTATTCAGAGCAATTTCTGTTGAATATCATGCAATTTTTCTAGTGCCTGTAAGGGCGTCAAATTCATTAGATCCATCTTTCGAATCTCATCAAGCACAGGATTCTCCTTGGTTTCCGAACGAGCGCCAAAATCAGAACTAAATATGGATTGAACAGGTCCAACTTTAGATACTTCAATCGTAGATCCCTTCTCCAGTTTTTTCAGAACTTTTCTTGCTCTTACCAATACTCCCTCTGGAACTCCTGCCATCTTTGCTACATGAATACCAAACGATGCGTCTGTCGGACCTTCAGCTACTCGGTGTAACAATGTAAGTTCATGTCCATCTTCTTTGGCTTGCATGTGACAGTTGATTGCTCGGTCCAGTATTCCTGCAACGTCAGTAAGCTGATGGTAATGTGTAGCAAATAATGTCTTGACACCTTTACCAGCATGTAATTCTTCAGCTACCGCCCATGCTAATGCCAACCCATCGAACGTAGATGTTCCTCTTCCAATCTCATCCAAAAGTACAAGACTGTTTGGTGTAGCGTTTCTTAGGATATTGGCTAGTTCCAACATTTCCACCATGAACGTCGAATGTCCGTGTACAAGGTCATCATGTGCGCCTACGCGCGTGAATACGCGGTCTACCATCCCTAGTCTAGCAGATGATGCAGGAACGAAACAACCTGCCTGCGCCATTATGCAAATCAGGGCTGTTTGCCTCATGTAAGTTGATTTGCCTCCCATGTTTGGTCCAGTTAGAATCATCAGTTGTCGTTGTTTGTTATCCAGCTGTAAACTGTTGGGAATGTATTGCCCTTCTCTTAGTATCTCTATGACAGGATGCCTTCCATCCGATATTGAAAATGCCCCGTCATCCGATATTTCAGGCCTGACATAATTGTAAGCCTGACTAACCTCAGCTAGCGAACAGATTGCATCTATTCTTGAGACAGCCATGGCAGTTGATTGAAGAGTACCTAGAAATTCTAGAATCCATTCTCTCAATTCCTTGAATAATTCAGTTTCGAGAGCTTGTGACCTTTCATCTGCTCTAAGTATTGATGTCTCTTTTTCCTTCAATTCAGGCGTAATATATCGATCACCAGCTGCTACGGTCTGTTTACGGTGATAATTCTCAGGCACTTTCTTGGCATATGCCTTTGGGACCTCAAGATAATATCCAAAGACTCGGTTGTATCCAACCTTTAATTTCGGTATGCCGGTCTTCTTCTTTTCCTCAGTTTCAAGAGCAGTTACCCATTCTCTTCCACTACTGGCCCTTGCTCTAAGGTCATCAAGTTCCTTTGAGTATCCTTTCCTGAATATGCCTC
The DNA here is from genome assembly GCA_964432625.1 of uncultured archaeon. Taxonomy (GTDB): domain Archaea; phylum Thermoplasmatota; class Poseidoniia; order MGIII; family CG-Epi1; genus CG-Epi1. The sequence goes on along the minus strand of CAYSOH010000048.1, from coordinate 1,548 downwards.
CATCTCTTAGTACCAATGGAGGATCCTCAACCAGCGCTTCAGCAAGTTTCTTTGCAACCTGTTTATGAGGATCAATGGATTTGACAAGTTTCTTCATCAATTTCGATTTTAGTGGTTCTTCACTCAAGAATTGTTTAAGATCCTTTAGAGTACTGAGACTAGAGCGTAAACTGTCTAGGTCTCTTGGTGATATTGAACCATGACCAAGTCTTGACAATAATCTTTCCACATCTTGGAATCCTTTCAAAATGTCACGTATTTCACGTCGACTGAGTGTGTTATCAAATAATTCCTGAACAGCATCGTGCCTTTCATTGATTCTACCAAGATCATGTAATGGTCTTAGGAACCAGTCTTTCAATCTTCTGGAACCACCAGCAGTAGAGGTGCGGTTAATCACTGCAAATAGCGTGTCTTTGGATGAATCACCAATAGTACGCACTATCTCTAGATTCCGTAGAGTTACTGCATCCAGCGTCATAGTCTTGGCCTTAACCATCAAAGATGGCGGTCTGAGATGTGGCAATTCACTGAATTGCGTGTCAATTGCGTATGATAGAATCGAACCAGCTACCGTAACTGCCATTGGATATGTCTTCAGTTCTTCAACACTTCCGAATCTTTCTTCTAGAATTTTCTTTGCCGCAGGATACATCCACGCGTCTGCTTTTCGAGGAGTGGTGTTTACTCCCAGCGCCATCATCCAGTTTGCAATATTCTCGTTACCTTCTGGGATTATAACCTCAGCTGGGGAATAGCGAGCCATTTCCGATTCTAAGGTTTCCCGGTCTCTGAATTGAGCCGTTGAGAATTCTCCGGTTGAGATGTCCATAATAGCCAATCCCAATCCATCATCAGTCTCATTAATCGATGCCAGGAAGTTGTTGGAAGCACTCAACATTGAACCTTCTACAACGGTTCCAGGGCTGACAATGCGAGTCACTCCTCGGCGTACAAGGCCTTTGGTGCTTTTGGGGTCCTCAAGTTGTTCGCAGATTGCGACTCTGTGTCCCTTTTTGATTAATTTACTAAGATAATTATCAAGAGCGTGGTATGGTACGCCAGCCAGCGGTATTGGATTGTCCGAATTCTTGTCTCTAGCAGTAAGTGCGATATCCAATTCCTTGGCTACAACCTTGGCGTCATCTCCGAATGTTTCGTAAAAATCTCCCATGCGGAATAACAGTATAGAATCTGGATTCTCCCGTTTAATTGCGTGATATTGGCGCATCATGGGAGTAGACAAGAATTAGGGAGTAACAGGTCTGTTTTAGTTATTGTGCTCTAACATTTAGGATTAATTTAATACGGTGGTCAAGATGCTTAGTTACAAATGGCAAAGAACCCAAAGCATACCAATTCTTTGATTGATTCTACAAGTCCCTATTTGTTACAACATGCACACAATCCGGTAGATTGGTATCAATGGTCTAAAGAAGCTCTTAACGAAGCAAAGAAACGTGATGTTCCAATTTTACTGAGCATTGGTTACTCGGCATGCCATTGGTGTCACGTTATGGAAAAAGAGTCATTTGAAGATGAAAAAAC
>CAYSOH010000047.1:1214-6587 GCA_964432625.1 uncultured archaeon | reverse complement strand
AGCATTTCCGTACTTACTCCTCCTGGAACTGTATCATTGAAATATCCGCACATTGAACATCCTTCCTTTATCGACCAATAACATCCTCTAGTCCTAAGAATAGCCACTCCTGCTTCAACTATCTCACCATCTAACAATTCTTCCTCAGTCCACTTGGCAACAGGTTGATCCAAAGGATGTTCTCTAGGAATCGATTTGGATTCGTTAACAAAATCAGTTAGAGGTACAAATGCCTCAGGCATGATGTCTCACCTCCACGGCAAGGCCTCGTTTCATAGAAAGCATTTCCTCCGGATTCATCTTGGCAATTCCAATACCTGTTACCTTTCCATTTTGTATTACTGCAACCTGATCCCCAATGACCCAATCGCCATCACAGCTTTTCACACCAACTGCAAATAGGTCTCCTACGAGCTTGAAATCTTCGGCGATTACTGATGGACCTCCATTCTCAATATATGCTTCAGCTCCAGCCAAAGTCAGACCAAAACCGCCAACAGTTGGAGATATACTAGCCAGATTTGCGCATTTTAATTTGTAAGGCATACGGCCACCTATCTCAGAACTTGTTAAGAATGATGATAGTTTTCCATATTGAAATTTAGCGAGACCTAAAGCTTCTCCTTTGGCTCTATCTTTTGAATTAAGCTGAGGTGAACCCTCCAAAGCAGTTCGCACGGCCTCCTGCAAATCATTCAGACCATCAAAAGAAGATGGTTTCATGGATTCAGTGTTGAATGTGGATAATCCTCTTTCATTCAATAATTCAGTAATTATCTCAGAAGAAGAACCTGCATGTACTACTGCTCTTGAGTAGTGCTTTTCCGGTTCTAATCTAGAGAATTGTTCCCTCATCATCTGAACTTCGGATGCACTCCATTCCCCAGTTACTGCTATGTCATAGTGGGCTGCAGGATAACAAAATTCTAACTCTCTAGGTACCAGTCCTAAAGGCGATGTAACGGATACTATGTGTAAATTAAGATGATTATCGACCTCCCGAATTGTATTGTAAAATCGTTTGTGACTGCTGCTCTTGAAATAGGGTTTGCGAGCTGAACAGGGAAGAACTAGTAAAACCATCTCCTTGGATGGTGGAACATAATCTGATAATCTTTCCTGAAAATCAACAACTGAGGGGTGAGATAGACTCAGATTATTAGCTCTGATAGCAGCATTACGGCGTGCACCTTTCTCAATTAAAAGAGTTGTAGAATGGTATAGAATTTGAGAGACACGGGGATTGTGAAGGCTCGTGGTTTCTACTAATTCTCTCAATGTTCCATTCATTATAGAATTACGTATCTTGAGAATCCAACGTTCAAGTTCTTCCCGATTTTGTGATTGTAAATCTTTTACTTTCATCTTAGACTTTATCCAAGATCCTCCATCAAGAGACCAGCCAGTGGCGCTTCTCAACTCTACATTAAGGTCGTCAAATACATCGACACCTAAGTATGCAAGGATTGGCATATCAGATGGTTCAACAGCGGGAGCGTAGATTAACCGTGAATAACTGCCCTCAGAACGAAAACAAGATGCGATTTCTATCAATTTCTCCGGATTCAATGAAGATGCGTTGTCCAGAACGGCTATTTCATCTGACAATTGCAGATAGGGGGCTTTACTAGAATCAAGACCCAATGGCCTAGGTGGTAAAGCAATGGATTTGCCTATTTTGATAGAACCGCCTAAAGTGAGGTCTTCTGAACTTTCAAAGGAATCACTAAATGCTATGCAAGGAGTCTGTAGACTCTTATCTAATTGCAATAGACGTGCTAATCCCTCATGGGCCAGAGGTTCCATAGTATACAACTCCATTAAGGGCTATATATTGAAATTCTTTTCTATTGTGAATCTTTTAATTCTCTTGGAGGTTCTGTACCTGAGTAATCGTCCTTGATTCCCTCTTTACTTACCGTTTGAGCAGCTTCTTGGACATCTTCTTTTATTGCGTTAATCTCAGCTTCCATTTCCTCTGCCGTTGGAATTGGTCCCAGAATGTCATCTGTTTTACCAAGTGTTGATTCCATGTCTTTAATATCTGATAATTGGCGATCGCCAGCTTTTCTAGAATAACCAACATAATCTGAAGCTCCTTCCAGTAATTTTGATAATTCGAATGGAATTACAAATTTGGTTGCTGGACCACTGCCTAATTCCTTCAAGGAATCAAGACTCAACACCGTTAGGGCTTTGGAGTCTAGTGCAGAAGCACCCATTGCAGTGATTCGCAAACCTTGTGCTTCTCCCTGTCTTTCTAGAATAGTCTTAGTTCGCTCACCTTGAGCTTCCAGAACTTTAGCTTGTCTTACACCTTCTGCTTCCAGAATTCGTGACTGCTTGTCACCTTCTGCTGACAGAATGGCTGACCTCTTCTCACCATCGGCTTTCAAGATTGCAGCTCGCCTCTCACGCTCGGCTGATGTCTGCTCCTCCATTGCAGCCTTTACATTTGGAGATGGGTCAACTTCTCTAATTTCCACATTGTCGACTTTTACACCCCAAGGATCGGTCTCAATGTCCAACTTATCCCTTAGGATAGCATTAATCTTGTCTCGGCTGGAGAATATCTCATCCAATTCCATGTCACCGACTACTCCTCTGAGTGTGGTCTGTGCCATGTTGATGATTGCTGCCCTGTAATTTGCAACATTCAGTACTGCTTTCTTAGCGTCTGCAACTCTGTAGTAAACCACAGCATCCACCATTGTTGGTGAATTATCCTTAGTGATAACCTCTTGACGTGGAACGTCAAGAACTTGAATACGCAAATCTATCTTGTAGACCACCGTAATCAAAGGAACCACAAAGTTCCATCCTGGATTGAGCATTGTATGAAACTTACCCAATCGTAGCGCTACACCTGATTCATACTGTTCAACCTGAACGACCATCGTCCATAGTGCTACGACTATGACGACTATCAGAATCAACAGCAGAAAAAAGAACGTGCCTGCATCCATATTTATCTCCTATATTACTCCTTTATTTATTTCTTGGGCTCCACGGTCAAAGTGATTCCTTCTGCACTGACAACCTCTACTCTAACGCCGACTTCTAAATTTGAATCCGAAGCGGCTCTCATTTCCTCCCTGTCAATTCTGACCTTTCCGTAAGAACTTGAGGATATTTCCTTTGTGACGTGTCCAATCATACCTACGTAAGATTCAATACTCATTTCACTAGGGGTGTCGGGGCTTGCAAAAGACTGGTAGAAGCGCATGGTTCCATAAAATGATCCCAAGCCAACTGCCAATCCTACTGGTAGCAATAGCCATCCATCCAGTCCAAAGGACATCAGAATGCCTAATGCTATCAGAACCGTAGCAGGTACTGCAATCAAAAATCCAGGCATCGTTGCTTCTACTAGGAAAAGCAGAATGCCAATTATAATGAATGCCAAGCCTATTTCGGTTCCTAACAGTTCTTCAGCCATGATTAGCTCCTTAGTTGTGCAGTTCAAAGGATGTATATAAGAGATTTTCAAAAATATTTTTTGAAAAGAAGGGATTAACCAGATTTCCAATTTTCTTCAATCTTGTCAAGTGAACGCACAATAACGCCGTCCTCAGTAAACAAGATAATGCAATAATCCTTTCGAAGCCCGGGATGAGAAAAATTCTTCCCCCCTATATTTACGCCTCGAAGTTCAGGACCGAATGACACTTTTCCGTCCACGACTTTATAGATTTTACGGCCGGAACTAGAAATATAAGCTAAAAATCCTGCAGACGTCAAGGCCTTGAATCTGTGTCGAAGAAGTGAATCTTTCTTTTGTAACTGCTCCGTATCCTCTGGACTGAAAAGTGTTTTAGCGCAGTCTGTTACAGAAGAATCTGGATGGTCGGCTATGAATGCCAAAACAGCTATGTCCAGATCATCTAATAAACTCATTAAGGAAGAAATCTACTATCAACACTTACCTAACAATGAAGCTATGGTACTTCCTTCTGAGGCCGGAGTTGAAAAATCCGATACAATTAAACCGATTAAAACTCCCAAAATAACGATAGAAGTGTTTAACAGTAGAACGGAACGCTCAACTGTGTTTGCCCAGGCTGGTAACATTGCTATTGGAATCGCAGGAGGCGTTCTTGTCTTGTGGTATCCAACAAAGTCTTTCATTTCTTCATCCATGTTCTCACCTGAAACAAAGACCTACCCATTATATTTAAAGAATTTTCAAAAATAATTTTTGAAGAATGTTAAAATAACGGATGATAAATCCTTGATTGTGACTGGAGTATTGCATCTCAACCAGTATATGATTCAGGAAAAATTCTGGAAAATATTTGGTAACAAATTCTGGTTCAAAGATACTGAAAACCGTACACATGGCTTCTGTGAACAAAAACGATTCAAGCTAAAAGAAGATATTAGAATATATTCTGATGAATCAAAGAATCATGAATGGCTAAAGATAAAACAAAGACAAATGGTTGATGCATGGGGTGGTTACGATATTGTAGATTCTCAAACGGGTGAACACCTAGGTACTGTAAGAAGGAAATTCTGGGCATCTATACTCCGTACTAGGTGGCATTTACTTGATGCACAAGGTACAGAAATTGGTGTCTTAATGGAAGATAGTATGAAATATGCCTTGGCCAGACGATTGGTACTTGGCATTTTTTTACCCAAAAAATTTAGTATAATGATAGGGGGGCTGAATGAAGTTGTAACAATTAGACAGATGTTCAATCCATTTCTGAAAAAGACTGTTGTTAACATCCCACCAAATCATCCACTTGATAGAAGATTCATAGCTGGTTTAGCAATTGTGATAGCAGCTGTTGACAGCCGTGGGAGATAGTCTAATTACTTACTGAAATATTTAATTGCCACGCTTCGAACAACCCAGATTAAAGTAAAACCAAAAACAAACATTCCATAGATTGAATATGTTAGATCCAATTCATCATCAGTTTTTCCAATCAATGTCATAATTGCAAGAAATATTATCAGCATTCCAGTGTACCATTGGAACTCCTTTTCCAAATCCTGTTTTGATGTCCCACCAGGCCCATAATTCTTGATAAAGTAACTTACTGTAACCCAGCTCACTGCAAATGCACCTACTGAGATTGCCATTTCACTCATTTCTGAAATGCCACCATAAATTAGAAACACAACAAAAACCAATAGTGCCCCTGATGCCAACATCAGCTCTTTCTGCACGTCTTGATTCATTTTAAACTGAGTCATTAATACTATATTAAAATACCGACCTACCTTTATTAAATAATCATTTTAGAATGTTGGGGATAGTATGGTTAGTTTGGAGGATATGCGCAAGCAATACGACATAGCGGAATTAAACCATGATGATTTGCTGGAGAATCCAACAGATATGTTCCGAAAATGGTTCGA
>CAYSOH010000047.1:0-1114 GCA_964432625.1 uncultured archaeon | reverse complement strand
GAACTCGAAGAAAAAGTTCAAGAAATAGAGAAAAAATACAAAGGTAAAGAAATTTCAGTACCCGAAAATTGGGGAGGCTATAGGTTGGAACACAAGAAAATTGAATTCTGGCAAGGCAGACGTGATAGACTTCATGATCGTTTTGTCTACTCTCAACATGGTACTACTTGGCAAATAGAAAGGCTGGCACCATAAATGAATGAAAAAATACCCATTTTTCCATTGGACTTAGTTCTGTTTCCAAATCAGAGAGTTCCTCTACGAATCTTTGAACCGCGTTACAGACAGATGCTAGATGCTTGTATGAGTACTGATAGAAAATTTGGAATATGTAATGTAAAACATGCTATACAGAAAAGTGGTTGGGATGCTCCTTCAGAAATAGGGACGATGGCAAATATCATGAAATGTGAGGATCTTGATCTAACGGGGACAAATTACTACGTTGAGGTTATGGGAAAAGAAAGATTCCAAATCGAAAAACTGATACCTCCGGCCTTAGAAAAACCTGTAGAATACAATCCACCTAATAGTCCTTCTATGAAAAGTATGCTTCATCAAGTATCAGGGGAACCTCTATACTTTCAAGGAGAGATTACTTTTTTACCAGAAATAAGAGATACAATAGAGGGTGCTGAATGGACGAATATTATTCGCAAATTGAAGTCGAGATTAAGAACGGCTGCCAATAAAATGGGAATTGAATTTCGTGATTTCTTGGGATTTATAGAGAATAGTGGTTTAGATGTCAATGAAGGAGATGCGCAGGGGCTCTACAATATTGCTTCGATGTGTAGTTTAGAAATTAATATACAGCAATCTATTCTCGAAGCCGAAAGCGTAACAGAAGCTTCTGAGATAATTAGCGCGAATTTGTAAGCTTAGAATTGTTTTTCTTACACAATATTATATACCCCTCTTTTCTCCCGACAAACCCTTGTATCGACTATTTGATGCTAGTCTATGATGCAGGGAACGTTCGTGCACTCGATCTTGAAGATTATAGACCGGGGAAGTTGGCATAGACGCTAGTCTCCTCTCAGTGAGACATTAACGCGATCAATGATTGTCAGATCATACGCAAACCCGGACGAATGTTGAAGCCGACGGCTAC